>JAJFUG010000072.1 GCA_021372515.1 bacterium | reverse complement strand
AAACGGCACAAAATCCGCCAGATTCTTCTTCGCCAGCACTTTCGTGATCGCCGCGGTCAGGGTGGTCTTGCCGTGATCCACGTGACCTATCGTTCCCACGTTCACGTGTGGCTTGTTGCGTTCGAATTTCTTCTTGGCCATGAAAGAAAATCCTCCAGAATCGCGGATGTTAAATGGAGCCCACGACCGGGATCGAACCGGTGAACCTCGTCCTTACCAAGGACGCGCTCTACCTACTGAGCTACGTGGGCTCGCTATTAACTCTACTGGAGCGGGAAACGGGACTCGAACCCGCGACCCTCAGCTTGGAAGGCTGATGCTCTACCAACTGAGCTATTCCCGCAGGTCTTTCAACATGGTGGAGGGGGGAGGATTCGAACCTCCGAAGGCGTCGCCGACAGATTTACAGTCTGTTCCCTTTGGCCGCTCGGGAACCCCTCCGATTTACCTGGAGCTGGCGATGGGACTCGAACCCGCAACCTGCTGATTACAAATCAGCTGCTCTACCGATTGAGCTACGCCAGCCGTCGTTTTCATCCGCCTTCCAGCGCAGAGGAAAATAAAGCGAATATAATCGTTTCTACTCGCTTGTCAAGCTTTTTCAACGACGGTCAGGCGCGATTGCCTGGGTCTGACTGACGGATTTTCCAGCGTGTCCCGCCGGGGGTATCCTCAAGGATCACCCCGCGCTCCAGAAGCTCGTCCCGGATCGCGTCCGCCCGTCGGAAATCCCGCTCGCGGCGCGCCCGGATACGCTCTTCGATCTTACCCTCGATGTATTTTTCCAGCTCGCTGCCGACTTCACCGTCCGGCCGGAGCACGTCCAGCACGCCATCCACCGCGGCCAGCTCCCGCAGAGCCCGGTTGCGGTCCGCCTCGCCCAGGCTGCCGACATCCATCCGGCGGTTGATCGCGTGGACAAAGTCGAACAAGTGGGCCAGGGCCTCACCCACGGACAGGTCATCCGCCAGGCGGGCGCGGAATTCTTCAAGACACCAGAAATCGACAGAAATGTAATTTGCAACGATAGGGTGGTAGCTGTCAAGTCTTACTTTAAAATCCCGGAGGCGATTTACCGCCGAAGCCGCCGCCTGGAGAGCCTCAAAAGTGAAATTAAGCTGGCTCCGGTAGTGGGTCGAGGCCAGCAGATAGCGCAATGACGCGGCGCTGTGGCCTTTCTCGCGCAACTGGCGGAAAGTGTAAAAATTTCCGAGCGACTTGCTCATCTTGCGACCCTCGACCAGCAAGTGCTCGGCATGCACCCAGTATTTGACGAACTGGCGTCCCGTGGCCGCCTCGCTCTGGGCGATTTCGTTCTCGTGGTGCGGGAACATCAGGTCCACGCCGCCGCAGTGCAGGTCCAGGCTGGGGCCGAAATATTTCATGCTCATGGCCGAGCACTCGATGTGCCAGCCCGGCCGTCCCCGTCCGAACGGGCTTTCCCAGCCCACGCTCTCCTCGCGGTCGCCTTTCCAGAGCACGAAATCGCGGGCGCTCTCCTTGTCGTAGCTGTCGTTGTCCACCCGCGCCCCGTCCAGGATCCCTCCGCGGTCCACCCCGCTCAGGCGTCCGTACTGCGGGAAACTGTCCAGACGGAAATAGACCGAGCCGCCCGAGACATAGGCGTGATCCTTGTCCAGAAGGCTCTGCACCAGGGCGATGATCTCGGGGATCATGTCCGTGGCCCGCGGGTAGTGCTCGGCCCGCTGGATACGCAGCTCGTCCAGGTCGGCGAAGAACGCCTCGATGAAACGGTCGGTGTACTGACGGAGCGGCAGGCCGGCGCGCTCCGCCCCGGCGATTGTCTTGTCGTCCACGTCGGTCAGGTTCATCACCTCGCGCACGCGCCAGCCGCAGAGGGCCAGGCTGCGCCGCAGGATGTCCTCGAAGGTGAAGGTGCGGAAATTGCCGATGTGGGCGAAATCGTAGACCGTGGGGCCGCAGCAGTACAGCGTCACCTCGGGCGGCGCCAGGGGTTCCAGCTTTTCCTTGCGCCGGCTGAGGCTGTTGTAGAGATAGAAATCCCGCATCTATTATCTTTCCTGTCTGTTCCCTGAATTATACGTTGCGGCTGCCCGGCTTGACCAGCGGCAGGCCCTCCCGGCAGAGCGGGCAGTTATCGGGCGGATAGGTCACCACATTGGCCTTGACCAGGCTGGTCAGCCCCATCTCCAGGTGCGCCCCGCCGGTGCGGTCGACCAGGCAGGCGATCCCCAGGACATTGGCCCCCAGGCTGCGCGCCACCTGTACGGCCTCGGAGAGCGAGCCCCCGGTGGTGACCACGTCCTCCACCACCACCACTTTTTCGCCCGGGGAGAGATTGAACCGCCTCAGGGTCATCACCCCGTCCTGGCGCTCCACGAAAATCGCGCGGCAGCGGAAATAGCGCCCCAGCTCGTGCCCGATGATAAGTCCACCCATGGCCGGCGAGAGCACTGCATCCGGCAGCGCCCCGCCCAGGGCTTTTTTCACCTGTGCGCCCAGGGCCTGGCCCAGCTTCTCGGCGGCCTCGGGGTGCTGAAGCACGCGCGCGCACTGGAAATAGTGCGGGCTGTGCAGGCCGCTGGTCAGGCGGAAATGTCCCTCTAAGTAGGCATCGTAGCGGCTGAAAAGCTCCAGGACAGCCTTGGCTTCCATGTGTTGAGAGTCCTCCCGCAGATTGAATCGGACAGTTGTATATGATGTAGTGCTCAGGACCGGTGCGCCGCACCCACCAACTCGGTGACGGCGGTCACACCCTGACGGTCGCAGATTTCGGCGATGCCCTCGATTGTCTCAGCCGCGGCCCGCGGGCGCACGAAACTGGCCGTGCCCACCTGGACCAGGCTCGCCCCGGCCAGGATGTACTCCAGGGCGTCGCTGCCGCAGCCGATCCCGCCGATCCCCACGATGGGGGCGCTCATCCCGGCCTCGGCCAGACGGCGGTAGACCTTGTAGACACAGGCCACGCCCACCGGGCGCACCGCCGGGCCCGACAGCCCGCCGAAGCCCTGGCTCAGCACCGGACGGCGCCTGTTGATGTCGATCTTCATCCCAGGCAGGGTGTTGATCAGGCTGACCGCATCCGCGCCGGCCGCCACCGCGGCCTCGGCCAGGGCGGCGATGTCGGTCACGTTGGGGCTGAGCTTGGCGACAATGGGCAGTTCCACCTGCGAGCGGACAAGCGAGACAATGCGCCGCACGCTCTGTGGGTCAGCCCCGAAATGGATGTAGCCGGCCTTGACATTCGGACAGCCCAGGTTCACCTCCAGGGCATCCACCCCGGGGGCGCTCCCCACGGCCGCGGCCACCTCGGCGAACTCCTCCTCCGCGAACCCCGCCACGTTGACTATCACCCGGGCCGCGCCGCGGTGGGTGACGAGCCAGGGGAGCTTTTCGCGCAGGAACTCATCCTGCCCCACATTGGCCAGGCCGATGGTGTTCAGCATGCCCGAGTCGGTCTCCACCACGCGGGGCGGCGGGTTGCCGGGCCGCATGCGGGGGGTGATGGTCTTGGTCACCAGCGCGCCCAGTTCGCGGATCGGCATTATGTCCTCGTACTGGTCGCCGTAGCCGAAAGTGCCGCTGGCCACCAGCACGGGGTTCTGGAACTCGAGTCCCAGACAGTTCACCGACAGGTCTACCGCCATTTGACCTCGAAACCGTTGAACACCGGCCCGTCCTTGCAGCAGAGTTTGTAGTAGGGCTGCGGCGCATCCGTGGCCAGCTCCACCGCGCAACCCATGCAGATACCGTGGCCGCAGGCCATGTTCTCCTCCAGGGAGGCCTGGAAAGAGTGCACCTCGCGCCCGTCGCCCAGGATGTCGGCCAGAGCGGCCAGCATGGCCCGCGGGCCGCAGGTGTAGACCGCGGGTGGAGTATCGAGAGTGGGCCAGACTTTTTGGGTCAAGAGTTCGGTCACCCGTCCCCGGAACCCCGTGGAGCCGTCCTCGCTGGCGGTCCACAGACGCACCGCGGGCGGTAGCACTCCGCCCAGCTCCACCACCCGTTCGCCACGGGTCTCACCGTAGAGCAGGTCGATCCGCGGGGGACGCTCCAGACGAAGAAGGCGCTCGGCCAGGAGGGCCAGGGGCGGCAACCCCACCCCGCCCGCCACCAGCACGGCCCGCGCGGCCCCGGCCTCGAGCTGGAACGGACGGCCCAGCGGGCCGAACACCGCCACGCTGTCGCCCGGACGCAGCCCGGCCATCCAGCGGGTGCCGCGGCCCAGAGCGCGGAACAGTATCTCCACCCGCCCGTCATCCAGGGCGCGGAAATAGCTGAAAGGCCGGGGAAGGTAGATGCAGGAGGCTCCCGGTGCGGGCGAAAGCATGCAGAACTGGCCGGGCTGGATCGCGGCCGCGGCGCATTCATCCCTGAAAGTCAGGACATGGGTGTCGCCGGCCGCCTGACGGATGCCGGTGACAGTGACCCGCGTGAAGGCAGGGTTCAAGCCCCACCTCCCGCGCTGTGGGCTTTCCAGTACAGACGGCGCCGCATCTGGAGCCAGGTCTCGTGGCCGGGCGCTCCGCCGGCCTCGCCGCCAGCACCGCCCGGACCAACCTCGGCGCGGGTGATCTTGGGCGGAGCGTAGGCTGCCAGCTCGTTCAAGAAAAAGCCCTCGGGCCGCTCCTCGGGTGCGGGCAATCCCAGCTCCACCCGGGCCTGGTCGGCGTAGCGGGTGTCGGGAAAACTCTGCACCAGCAGCTCGAGCGCCTGCCGGCTGCGCAGGCTGTCGCCCAGCTCGCGCGAGACCCAGGCCAGGTTCAGCGCCGCCTTGGGGGTCCAGATCGTGTTCGGGTACTCGAACAGAAGCCGCTCGTACTCGGTCCTGGCCCGCTCGGTCTGGCCGGAGTTCTGGTGGAATTCGGCCAGCAGGAACTGCAGCCGCGCCAGGGCATCCCGGCTGGTGGTCGAGTCGCTGGCCTCCATCTGCTCGAATATCTGGTACAGCATCCCGACCTCATCCCCCTGCTTGCGGGCGGGCTCGGCCAGGGGCGAGTAATTGGACTCCCGCGACACGTTGCCGAAAGCCATCTCGGCCAGCTTCAGGGACAACAGGTCCTGGCTGAGGCCTTCGAGCGGCTTGAGTGTACTGCTGTTGAGCTTGAAACTATTGAGCGATACCGAATCGCAGGGGATCGAATCCAGCTCGGCGCTCTCCTTGAAGCCCTTGTACAGAAGGCCCAGTTCGTACCAGGCCGCGGCGGAATAGTCGGTCCTCGGGAAATCGTCGATTATCTGCTCGAACCCCCGGCGCGCCTCGTTGGAGCGCCCCATGAACGTGTATTCCACGTAGACGCCGACCCAGGACTCGGCCCGCTCATCGGCGTAACGGGCCTCGGACAGGGCGCGCTGGTACAGGGCCAGAGACTGATCGTGCTGGCCCTCGCGGCTGCGGGTGCGGGCCATGCCAAGAAGGCCCTCGCGGCGCTGCACCCTGTCGCGGCCCTCCTTGTTCAGCCGCTCGTACAGCGAGAGAGCGCGGTCCAGGCTGTCCTTCTCGAAATAGATCTTACCGAGGTTGGAGAGGGTCTCACCCTTGTATTTAAATTTGGGATAGTTGCCCAGCACTCCGAAGAACACCTCGGCGGCGCGGTCGTAGTCCTCGATCTGGAGGTATTTTTCCCCCAGGCGGAACTGGGCCAGGGGACGGTACTCGCTCTTGGGAAACTCGTCGATCAGGTGCTCGATCGAGGTCTCGGCCTGCGGCATCTGGTTCTGCTGCAGCATAATCTGTATCAGGTAATACTGGGCGTCATCCCGGAACTTGCTCTTGCGCTGGGTGTCCAGGAGCTTCTGGAAAGTGTTGTCGGCCTGGATGTAGCGGTGCAGCTCGAAAAACGCCTTGCCCATCAGCATCAGGGCGTCATCCACCCGGCGGCCCTTGGTGTTCTGGCTCAGGAAATAGAGGCATTTCTTGGCCGCCTCCTCGAAATTTTCCTGCCCGATCACCACCGCTCCGAGCTGGGAATCCTGGGAGCGGGCCTGGGGCAGGAGTTGTCCGCTGGGGCCGTACTGCCGCTTGCCGGCATTGTCCTGGGCCTTTTTACCCTCTTTGAAGGCCTCCTTGGCCCAGTGCAGCGAGTTGTAGGTGCGGTAGCCCGAGCAACCCTGGAACAGCAGCCCCGCCAGGCCGAGCAGGACCAGCCAGCCCGCAGCGGACAGCTTTCTGTGTTTTACGGTCTGCATCATTGCCCGGTTCCCCCTGCTTGGCATCGCTCGCCCGGTCGCAGCCGGTCAGTTCTCCGACAGCTTCTTGTGGTACTGCTCGATATACTTGATTATCCCATCCGCCACGGCCCCGGCCAGGCGCTCGCGGAAAGAGCCGTCGCGCAGAAGGCCCTCGTCCTGCGGATTCGAGATGTAGGCCGTCTCGATCAGTGCCGCCGGCATGTAGGCCCCGCGCAGCACCGCGAAATTGGCCTGCTTGATCCCGCGGTCGGGAAGGTCGAGCGCCCGCACCAGTTCCCGGTGGATGAAAGTGCTCAGGTCCTTGCTCTCGCGCAGGAACTCATTCTGCGCCATGTCCTGCAGGATCAGGTTGATGTCATCCTTGCCCTGCTCGCCCTGGGCCTCCACCTCGTGCTTGAGGGCCGCGTTTTCGAGCATGGCCGTGGCGCGTTCCTCATCGGTCTTGGCCGCATCCAGAAAGTAGGTGCTCGTTCCCCGCACGCTGCTCTTGCGGTTGGCGTTGCAGTGGATGCTGACAAACAGTCCGGCGTCCGCCATGTTGGCCATCTCGCCCCGTTTCAGCAGCGGCGGTAAAATGTCGCTGTCGCGGGTGATGAGAACGCGCAGCCCAAGGCCGGATTTCTTGAGATGCGCCACCACCCGACGCGAGATATCCAGCACAATGTCCTTCTCACGCTGACGGTAGCGGCTGCCCAGGGCTCCGGGGTCCTTGCCGCCGTGGCCCGGATCGATCATCACGGTCTCGATCCGGTACTCCCGGGCCTTTTTCTCCAGGTCCGAGCGCGGAGCCGCAGCGGCGGTCTCTCTGGCGGCAGGCGGCGCAGTTGCCGCGGGCCGCCGCACCTCAGGCTCCGGCCGGGCTGCCTCTGCGGATGGCGCCCCTGCCTTGCCCGGCCCGCTGTCGGCCAGCGCACCCGCGGCCTTGTCGAAAGAGAAACGCCCCGGCAGCAGGCGCGGAAGATACTCCACCACGAACTGCACCGGCACCAGGAATGTACCCCGCACCACCCGGCAGGGTGCCACTAATTGGTAAGCCTGGCCCGCGCAGTCGAAAAAGGTGAGCAGGTCCTCGAAAACGAACCGCTGTCCCTCCAGGGTCAGGGCCAGACGCTGCCCGGTGCTTTCCCACTGGATGTCGGCCTGCAGGGCCGGGGCCAGCTCACCCAGGTCCAGATAATTCGAGACGCTCTCGGAATAGACTGTCAACTCACGGCTCTGCCCGCTCCGGCTGTCCAGCACCTGGAACCGGGTCGCGCTCAGACTGGTCGGCATTATTACAGCGAGGCACAGGCAGCACAGGGCAGCCAGACGGAAACCCATTCTCAGCGCCATTCTCCCCGTCAAGTTCAACGTTCCCTGCCGCGCAACGCTCTTTCGGTCTCGCGCTGCGCTTCGCGCTTCTTGATATCCTCGCGCTTGTCGTAGACTTTCTTGCCCTTGGCCAGGGCCAGGTTCACCTTGGCCCAGCCGTCCCGGAAATATATGCTCAGGGGCACCAAGGTCAGGCCCTGGTCGCGCACCTGGTCCTGCAGCTTGGCTATCTGACGGTGGCTGAGCAGGAGCTTGCGCTCGCGCAGCGGGTCGTGGTTGTAGCGGTTGCCCTCGGTGTACTCGGCGATATGCGCGCCGAGCAGGAACACCTCGCCCGATCTCACGACAGCGTAGCTGTCCGGCAGACTGGCCTTGCCGTCACGCAGGCTCTTGACCTCCGTGCCGGTCAGGACCAGGCCGCTCTCGAACTCTTCGAGAATGTGGTACAGGTGTCGGGCTTTCCGGTTCTGACAGACAATCTTGATCCCATCCTTGCCGCCCAAAAACGCCTCCCCAGGAAGAGCGGTTTCCGACTCCGGCCCCGCCGGGGGCTCCTCGCACCGGCCGCACGGCTCAAAAAAAGGGCGGAAAAGATCCGTCCACGAATGTCGCGCGGTTCACAGAGTTTTAAAATAGAATTGCAGGCCCCCGGAATCAAGAACAAAAACTCTTGACAGGCGTCGGCCTCGATGATAGATTTTGCGACTCCAACGGGGGCCCAACAAGAATGGGTGGAAGCAAAGGCGCCCGGACCTGGTAAGGCCCGCCCCGTTTGTATAGATCAGGTGCCGAAGTGGTGGAATTGGCAGACACGCTGGTTTCAGGGACCAGTGGGAGCAATCCCTTGCGGGTTCGAGTCCCGCCTTCGGCACCAAAAAAATACAATACGGCCTAATTCTCAATGAGTTAGGCCGTTTTCATTTTCTCAGGGTATCGTCAGGGTGTTGTTTTACCTGTGAATCTGACTTTTTTTCAGAAAAAAACCGACTATTTTACAAGCCGAATGTTAAAACCTTCCTGCCCCCAGCGGTCCAGCTTATCAACTGCCCTTTGACTCTGCGCAGACCGTATCCAGTGACCGTCAATGTCGACCTTGATTTGGATGCTGCTGTGGCCGCGTCGTTCTTTCACATAAAAGGGACTTTCGCCCTGGCTGAGCAGAAGGCTGGCGAAAGCGTGACGGGTGTCGTGAAACTTTCTGTACGCAACTCCTGCTTTCCGAAATAAACTCTGCCACATTCCGCGTGCGCTGTTCTGCCTGAGCGGAATTCCCTGCCGTGCGAACACGAATCGATCCTCGACATCCTCACCAATATCCGGCTTATCGAGCGATTGCGCCTTGTGGTGCTTCTGAAGAAAGCATGGGTGTCGTTGAGACATATCGACCAGTCTGACCTTATCGGGTCTTGGCGGCCGTAACTCGACCCTCTTCATGTGACCACTGAAATCAGGGATGCGGCTGTTGGTCCAGTCTATGTCAATTACCTGTAATTTCATACATCGACGGATAGTTCAATATGACCTTCCATCCCCTTGGTTATGACATGGTAGTCAGCTTTGCCGTCCGGATGGCATGGAGACCCGCTTTTCAGCCTCCGGATCTTTTATTTAGCATGTCACGTCTTTAAATATGGAAATTATGGAACAAGCCGCCGGATGTTCCGCATGGAAGCCGCTGCTGTGCATGCCTGTTTCTTCATGCAAATTGCAGCTTCACTTTTTTCCAAGAATCTCATTGAGCGTTTCTATTATCAGGCCCACGTTCATCATCTCAATGATCTGCTCCTCCGAGAATTCGACCCCGAACTCCTGTTCCAGCGACATCATAAGGTCCATATGCTTGGCGGAGTCCCAGCTTGCAACCGTGTCGGGCGATGAATCCTTGTCGAGAGTATCGGCGTTGACCCGCATGATACGTCCGACTATCTGATAAATTTTCTCCTCCATGACGCCTTCCCCCGTTAACCATGATAAATAGTCATGCAGTCCGCCCGCAACCGGCTCCGCGGATGTTGTCTTTCATATGGTACGACCCTTAAAGTCGGTCATGTATGTCGTTTCCACTGTAGAGCATCGCTGCGTAATTACATTCATCCGCCTCAGGGTTCCAACTCCCGTCGCTGTCCGGCTGAACAGGCAGGGCAATCTCCGAGATAATCTGAAGCCCGGCGTTGCGGATCATTTGCCTGATATGGTCCACGCTCTTGAAATGGTATACATGGTCGATGGCCGGGCAGTTCGAGCAGGTGGTGATAAACAGTCGCCCGCCGTCTGTAAGAAGTGATCTCAGCTTATCCAGGACTAAAAGCGGACAGTCCAGGTGCTCCAGCACTTCGCACATGACGATATAGTCAAAGCGATCTTTCCCTGAATCAAAGGTGTTGACATTTTTCTCCAAAAACCGGCAACTCCGGTCGGGGACAAAAGCTTTGGTCATCGCTACAGCCAGTTGGATGGAGATCGGGCTCAAATCGACGGCAAAAAAGGAAGCATGGCCGAAAAGCTTCAACGACTCTACCAGATACAGCCCATGACCCGGTCCGACCTCCAGATATTTGTTCACTCCCCCGAGCTTACCGCTTTCGGAAATGAAGAAATCGTACATTGCATAATGGTTCGGCCAGAAAAACTGCGAAATGGCCAGACCCAGCATATAGGCTTCCATCACCTTTTTTGACTGGTAGACTTCTGAATAAGCCTCAGCTGCGCTCTCTCTGGAATATCTACCTGTCCGCCTGTATTTAATCTGCTCTACAAGCATATCGTGGCACATTTTAAGATATGAATCCACGATATAGGATGGCTCTATCCCCAATTGTTCAGCGACCGGCAGCAATGTGTCTGCGAACATGTTGGCCCGCTGCCAGAACAGGGCATCTCTGCCTGACAGGAAAGAGGAGATCATCTTTTTCTGCAGAGGGCTTTTTGCGTAAACCAGGTCCCTCAGAAAGCAAAACCTGTCGCTCGCTTCGATGTCGGCTCTGGAATTCCCCGAAGGATCAATAGACATTAATCGAGTCCCGACGGCTTAATTTATTGTATCGGATCAACATATACTTATAACATAAGGGTCGGCTACAAATTCAGCATCCCATGCGGGAGTATTCCGTCTCGGAGTCAGAACATGCCTGTAATTGTAGGGTTTTCCGTTTATCAGATCGAATAGCCCGATATCGAGCGTCCGGCCAAAACCCCCATCGTTTACATTGTGGATATACATAAGGGTGCGGCCCCCGGAAACGGACAGACGGTGGGGATGGGCATAACCGAAATAGTTGCGGCCCTTGCGCAGCAACGAGGTCATGTTCCTGTTGATTTTTCCCTGTATTTTCCTCAGAGTCCAAGAATGCAGACCGCAGGCGAAGTACTCGCGTGGCTTGAGGACAAAACCATCGTAGGATTCGGGGAGCAGTTGCTCGAGTCGCTCCCATCGCTTCCCATCCATCGACTGCATTGAAAAGATGCCGTATGAGGAGTTGCTCTGATTGTTGAGCGTAAAATAGATCCGGTAGATGTCGCCATCCTTAAGCACCTGAGGATAAAAAATTCTGCACGGGCCGAAGCAATTACCAGACAGCGATACCGAAGTATCAATCTCCCAGGTGCGCAGATCTTTGCTGATGGCATGGAACAGGGAATTCCCAGGCTGGTTGTCATGTTTTACCACGAACCACATCCTGAAAACTCCGTCTTCTTTCAGGACGGAAGGTTCTATCAGGTCGATCCTCTTGTTCGGGATAACCTTGACAATTCCATCCTCCAGGCGTCGCCAGTCTATCATCGGTTCGCTTTCCGGGGTCCACTCCAGCCCATCCTGGGACCGGGCCAGACCGATTGATGTCCGGACAACGCCGTCCGAGTACTCCCCGACGCCCTGGTAGAACATCAGGTATTCATCGCCTTCTTTTATCACCGTGGGATTGCAAACCCGGAGATTTTTCCATTCCTGCTCCCTGTTCATTGTCAGAATCAGCCCGTCCGAGCCATGGCGGGTAAAATGCTCGCCATCCACTGAGACTGCGAGGCCAATCTGCTCTGTCGTCTGGTTCGCCGCCATTCCGGCGTAGTACAGGTGGTAACGTTCCATTTAGGCCTCTCCTCTCGGCCGGAATCTTGAGTCATACCAGCAGACACCTGCCTCGATCTCTTTTACCATCGCCCGGTAGAACTCAGCGCAATCATAGGCTGTAATCTGAGTCCGGTGAAGTTCCTTTATCTTGAACAGGTTGTACTTTGATTGCAGATACAGGCTGAAACAGGTGGGCATTCCCTCGACATAGTCATTAACCTGGACCATCGATGGCATCACTTTTTCTTTCCCCTGTCTGTTTATGTACTTGAAATTAAAGGGCAAATGGTAAAATATCGGTCGGGGGAACACGGCCGCGTGCGTGTACTCTGGTAAATGCAACAGGGAGTTCTGCTCGAAAGTGGCTCCCAGTAACACGGTTTTGCCCCCAATACAGGTCATTCTGAACCAGGGTGAATTCTCATCCATGGTAAAGGGTGTCGACTTTTCATGGCTTTCCATCATCTCGGCGGCGTCCTTACCCCAAGCAGTGACATTGTAAAACGGGTGTACGCTGCGACAGACATCCGGTCGCCGACGGAACATCTCCGATATCCAGCCACGTCTCGAATAATCTTTCCGGTAATCGAAAACCTCCCCATCGAGGGCGAACGCCTTGAGGTTGCTGATTGAGTCCGTGTTCATCATCAGAGTGCCCTCAGGACCTATGAGGTCGAGCAGCATCTCGATAATATCCCGGCTGTAGTTAACAATATTTGTCTGGCTCAGGCCGGTGTCTTCGCGGGCCGCCTCAAAAAGGTTTTTCGCGGAACTGTGCATCACCAGGCGGTCGCCTTTGCCGATACCGAGACAGACCAGCGCCGCTCTTATTTCTTCCACTGGGACAGGGAAGCCCTTATCGGACGTTTTATTGTCAAAAGTCCGAGCAAGGCTGAACAGGCAATCGTATACAAGGCCAGCCCTGTACCAGTTCTTTCTCCCGATAATTTTTTTGATCAGCCCTTTGATTTTATCAAGCTTCATATACTGTCTCTGCGAGGAGTTTGGCTTGTCTCGGCCTGAGGATAATTATCCTTAATTTAAAACTGCGTTTTGATCTCTTTGAATATATGCGGCATTAAATCCCGCATTCCGTCGAGATCGCAGATGTACTCTATTCCATCAACCCCGGTCATTTTTTTCGGGGAGGCGAGAAACCCCCGGTCCGGGAAAAAGTTTCGCACCTGGCTGTTTTTCGTTGTAGGAATGTATTCCCCCACGGCCGTCCTGGCCCCTTTAAGCCGCATGAACGCAAGCACCTGCGCCAGGAACGCGTCTTCCACTTTTCTCCCCAGCACCCGGCAGGAAACGAGGAAAGTGTCTATCCGTGCCTTCTCTTGTTCGAAAACGACAATAGCCACTCCTACCAGACCAGAATCACCGAACCTGTCGGACAGGTGGAGGCAGAGCACATCCGAAACGGGGTTTTCGACAATGAAAGAAATCTCTGATTCGCTGTAGCGTCGGGTGGTGAGATTGAACTGATTTGTGCGTTGCGTCAACTGGGCCACACGGGGCAGGGTGAACGAATCCGCCAGATCGACTGTCAGAACCATTTCGAGTGAAATCAGGTAAGCGTTAAGATCCACTGCTGTCTGGCGGAATTTCCTCCGCTGGACCTCCGCCCTGTAGAGAGAGCCGCGTTCACGGTCCTCGTGGCTGAGGGCCAGGGTTTCGAACAGGCCGCAGGCGGCCAGCTTGCGGGCGTTGTGCACCGCTTCAGTCACGGGCAGGTGCAGAAGGCTGACCTCGGGCAGCATATCGCGCACGAGGTTTATCTCGAACTCGCTGTCATCAACGAAGACAATGCTGTCAAGTCCGATATTCAACTCACTGGCTATTTCCCTAAGGTTGGTGGTTTTATCGTTCCAATTTATCCGCCAACTGGATATATGCTCCTCACGCAGCAACATGCCGGGATGGTTCCTGAACACCTCCCAGAAATCGGCCTCGTTGTTCTTGCTGCACAGGGCCAGGATGATTCCCCTATGGTACAGGTTCAGCACTTCTTCCTGAAATTCCTGGAAAGCGGAGCCGGGGTGTGTGCTTGAAAGCTTGATCCCAGCCATGCCGTCCTCCCCGATTATCCCGCCCCACAGGACATTGTCGCCATCCAGCGCCAGGCACTTTCTGTTTTTCCCGATCAGGGGACGGACAATACGGAAAACTTCCTCGGCCAGAGCTTCCTGACCTTTCAGGGAGTATGGCGAGCGAGCCATGTGCCAGTAACGCTGGTCGAAAAAGACCCCATCGCCAAGGCGCATGCGGCAGAGGTTGAGGTCAAGAAAGTAGCCATCGACACGGTTGCGGAGCAACTCACGCAGGCCGTCGTTCAGGGACCGGATCACCTGCTCCTGCCCAGAGGCTCCCTGGCTTTCCATTACTCCCAGAGCGGGATAGGAGGGGAGCTCAAAGGCAGTCCAGATAACCCGTGCGGCCGTCCTCTGTCTGACGGCATCCAGTGTGGCGGCACAATAATCGAGCACCCGCTGCGATTCCTCTTTGACCGCCTCAGGCGTCAACGCAGCAAAGCTCTTTGACAGCTTCCAGGAAACATTTTCGAGACGCAGGAGAATGATTACCAGGCTGGTTTCATCGTTAAGTAGGACGGAAGTGAGTTCGCTGGCACCGCTGGCATCCTGAATCACGTTGTCGTAATTGCCCCAGCGCACGACGGCATTCAATCCCTCCCTGTAGGCCTGGAAACGAAGATACTGCGCCAGCGGGTCCGCCATGATCGAACGCAAAACAGCTATTTTGAACACCGGCAGACTGTTGAGGTCCTCTCGCTCCAGTTGGTCCACGATTTCAGAGTAGGTAATCTCTTTCATTCGGTCCCGCCGTGTTGTTCACTTGCGATTGTCTTAGTGATTCGGCCCGTTAGCGGATGTATATCCGGCAGGCTCAGCCCATCACCCTTCCGCCGCAGACACGCAGGTTCTCGCCGGTTATATGACAGGCCCGCTCGCTGATCAGGAAAGTCACGGCTTCAGCTATGTCCGGGGGGGTGCCGAGACGTCTTAGCGGTGACTGCATCTTTTCGAGCAGTTTTGCCTTTTCGGGAAGGTTTGCGATAAAATCAGTCTCTGTCATCCCAGGAGAGACGCAGTTGACTCTGATTCCCCTGGGCCCGAGTTCCACAGCCAGCGACCGCGTCAGAGACACCAGGGCGGCCTTGCAGAGGTTATACGGCACCAACTTGGCTGGAGGGTTGCTATCGGCGTAGATACTCGAAATGTTCACGATCGATCCTTGCCCGCGCTGCAGAAGATGAGGGATTGCCGCTTGGCAAAGATTGAAGGCTCCTTTCAACTGGATGTCTATGTGGGTCTGAATATGTTTCCAGGACAGGCTGGTGAAATCCAGCGGTTCGATTGAAGGAGCGGCATTGTTGACAACCCCTTCCAGAGGGCCGAGACGTTCGACCGCCGTCTCTACCATCCGGTCTACCTCACTTCTGTGCGATATGTCTGCTTTTATGGTTATCGCCCTGCCGCCCTGCTGTTTGATAAGGGAGTACACCTTTTCAGCCTCCCTTTCACTTGAACAATAATTGACCGCCACCGGATAACCCTCAGCGGCGAGACGTAAAGCGATTGCCGCACCTATACCCCTTCCCGCGCCGCTTACGATCACCGCCCCTTTCCCTTTGGTCGGCTCATGTTTTTCCGGTTCTTTCGTTTCCAGCATTTTTACCCTGGCCTCACCCTCGATCACTTTGGTACCCGTCTCACCTTTGGTGACCATCGTACTCAGGACCAGCACTCTCTGGGATTCCGATTTTTCTATAACCTTGGCCCAGACCCGGATTTTATCCCCTACCAGAACGGGGGCAAGAAACCGGAGGCTCTGCTCGTACCACAACGCCCCTCGTCCTGGCAGTCTGGTGCCGATTATTGCAGAAATGAAGGAGGCTGTCAGCATGCCGTGCGCCACGCGCTTGCGCATGCTGGTGCCAGCGGCGAATTCACTGTCCATGTGCAGCGGGTTGTCGTCCCCTGTAAGCTCCGAGAAGGTGTCTATATCTTTCTCGGTAATCGTATGAAATACTTCCGCCTCGTCACCTACCGCAATGGAGTGAAACCTGTCATTTATCATAATCGGCTGCGCTTCCCGGCTAAGTGATTATCAGACTGGAGAAAGGCTCGGAATACAGCGCTTTCTTGCTGTTAAGGCACATAGGGATAAGCCATCTGTTCGAAACCCTTAATCAGCATCTTGGGACCGAATTATGTCTTATCTGGATTTCAGGCAACAGCCGGTTTCGGCGCCCTGTACCGGTCAGCCATTCGAATATAATTCATAGTCGCTTTAACTATCAATTGATTTTATCCATGTCGATACTTATATGGCTGACCATTTTTCTCGATGTGGCGAATTGGCAATTGGATAAAGCCCTAACTCTTGAGTCAAAAGAAATATCCTCTCACCTGTCTAGATTTCGCTTAATTTACAGAAGGAGGCCATTGAATTCAAGCCTGTATCAATTGCCTGATTTTTTTGTCATGTACGACCTGAGCAATCCGGAGTTGGAGGGTGTTCCGATTGGCCGGATGGATTTTCAGCGTTCTCTGAGGGTCGGTTTCAACGCGGACATCCTGGATGTCAGCCACCTGTTCCCAACCTTCGAGATCTCTCATAATTAGTGGTCGAGTTTGTGGCGAGAGGTCAATTAAATAGCATTCCCTGGAGTTAATTATAGACAAATCAGTGCTGTCCGGTTAAAAACCGAGTTGTAACCCCAACTGGCCGATGTCTGGTTTCAGGGGTTTTAGGTTATCGGCTTTGAGATTTTGAACTTCAATTAAGAAAAAGTGGTAGCCCTCTCATTTTCTATTTTACCGGACAGTACTGAGTCTGAGATAATAACCACTCCCCCCGAACCGCTTTCTGGCCGTAGCGTTTGAGCCATGCATACCGCCACAAGGCCATCAGACGACCAAGGTAGAGCGATCACCCCTCCGACCGAGCCACTTGGGTGGAGAACCGAGCCTACAGGTACGTCTTTGCATCTAATGGCCGAGGAAGAAATTTCTATTCAATTTGGATGGATTCAGGGAAAAAATGCATTTTCAATTCAGCTTGGCAAAGCGTGCCCCTGGGTTCGCCTGGGGTTCACTTTCGTGCCTTTTCGTACTCGGTTTTGAGATTGAGGCCAGACTTAACCGATTGATTTATAAGGAAGTTAATTTTAAGCCTCAAATCCCGCCTTCGGCGCCAAAAATATGACGGCCCGGTTCTGAAAGGAATCGGGCCGTCGCCTTTTTACCCTGCCAATGAAACCCTGAGGATCATGATCGGTTCTCAACTGTTCCGGAGGGTCGACTGGCGGACCACAAGCTGCGGCCGCAGCTCCTGGTGCACCACTTTTCTTTCGGTCGTCCCGGCGGCGCTCATCCGCCCCGACAGGATCCGGGCCGCCAGCTGCCCCAGCGTCAGCGCGTCGTGGGTGACCGAGGTCAGCGGCACGGCGAGCAGCTCCGACTCCAGCAGGTTGGAGAACCCGGCCAGGCCCATGGTGTTCGGAATATTCACGCCCTCGCGCCTGAGCACCTGGTACGCGCCCAGGGCCACCGGGTCGTTGACACAGAAAATCGCATCGGGCTGATCTTTGCGGCCCAGGACCCGCTCCATCTCCGCCATCCCGCCGTCGATCGAGAACCCCACCCGGACTATGTCTTTCCGGCCCACCCTGAGGCCGGCCTCCCGCAGGGCTTCACGGTACCCACGCAGCCTCTCGTCGGCTGTCCACACGTTGCGCGGCCCGGCGAAGTGCAGGATTTTACGGTAGCCCTGCTCGATCATATGGGCTGTCACTTGGTAGGCGCCCTCAAAATCGCCGACAGTGACCGAGCTCACCTCCAGTTCGGGGATCATCCGGTCGATGAACACCAAGGGGCAGCCGCTGGCCATGATTTTCCGGGCGGTATCCCGGCTTTCCAAAGTCGAGGCGGGCGCCAGGATGATGCCATCCACCCGGTGCCTGAGCAGCGCCTGCACCTCCTGATACTCCTTGGCGGGGCTGTCGAAAGTGCAGCAGAGGAATATCCGGTAATTCTCCCGGTTCAACACCGACTCGACACCTTTCACCACGGACGGGAATATCGTGACCCCGATATCCGGCACGACTACTCCCACGGTGCGGGTCTTGTGAGATAACAGGTTACTGGCCACCAGATTGGGCACGTAGCCCATCTCCTTGGCCGTCCGTATTATTTTCTCCCGGGTCGCAGGGCTGACACCGCCCGAGTTGCGCAGGGCGCGCGAGACAGTCATCACCGACACTTCGCACTTCCGGGCGATATCCTTGAGGCCCACGAACGGGGAGCCAGGACTGCCGATTTTATTCGTTTTCAAGCGGCCAGACCGCCTCTCTGAGCGCCGTTGTCCGGCTGTTGAGAAAAAGCCGTGGAAAGACCCGCCGCTTTTTTACTCATCCAGCGGTGGAACATTCGGAAAAGACTTGCGCGAAGATCAAACCCGGAATATAATGTTAACGTTAACGCGCCATAAAATACTTATCTTATGGCGATAAGTCAACGCTCAAAGTATTCCAAGCCTGTCTCACTTGGCGTTATAACACTTTTACAGATAGATACGAGCTTTATCAAGGCAAATCGCTGCGGCCTGCATGGTGTTAACGTTATCTCGCGTCGTAAAAACGTCCACTTCCATTTTTCCATTCAACAAGGACCGGGTTATGCTCAGTCTTGTGAACAGGGTCGCGGCCTCGGTGCTCAGAGCAGGTTGCCTGCTCATGCTCGCGCTGGCAGTGGCGGTGACAGCTGAAAGCGGTTTCTGCCAGCAGGGGGCGAAAAGCACTCCGGACAAAATGGCCTGGTGGAGTCAGGCGCGCTTCGGGCTTTTCCTCCACTGGGGCCTCTACGCCCAGCCGGCGCGCGGGGAATGGGTCAAAAGCGTCGAGCGCATCTCGGATGAGGATTATCGGAAGTATTTCGAGCTGTTCGACCCCGACCTCTACGACCCGGCGCAATGGGCCCGCACGGCAAAGAAAGCCGGGATGAAATATGTCGTGATCACGACCAAGCACCACGAGGGGTTCTGCCTCTGGGACTCCAAGCACACGGATTACAAAGCCCCCAACACGCCCTGCGGAAAAGACCTCATTCGGCCCCTGGTCGAGGCTTTACGCAACGAGGGACTGCGGGTGGGGTTCTACTATTCCCTGATCGACTGGCACCATCCCGATTTCACGCTCGACGAGAACCACCCGATGTCCGGCGACAAGGAATTCGCCAGGAAAGCCGCCGCCAGGGACATGTCCCGTTACGACGAATACCTTCACGCCCAGGTGCGGGAACTGCTCACCCAGTTCGGCCGGATCGACTACCTGTTCCTGGACTATTCCTATCCCGGCAAGGGCCGTAACGAGTGGCAGTCGGAAAAACTCCTCAAGATGATCCGCGAGCTGCAGCCGGATATCATTGTCAACGACCGCCTGGACCTGCTGGATGTGCCCGGGGGCTGGGATTTCAGGACCCCAGAGCAGTTCATGCCCAGGCAGTGGGTGCAGGTGGACGGCAAGCGGGTGCCCTGGGAAACCTGCCAGACTTTGTCCGGTTGGTGGGGCTACGACCGCGACGGCGGCAACTACAAGAGCGTCCGTCAACTTATTGCCATGCTGATCGAGACAGTCAGCAAGGGCGGCAACCTGTTGCTCAATGTCGGACCCACGGCGCGCGGCACGTTCGACTACCGCGCCATGAACGCGCTCGACGGGATCGGGAAGTGGATGGAGTTGCATAGCCGCTCGATTTACGGCTGCACCCAGGCCCCCGAGGGGTTCAAGACCCCGGCCAACTGCCTGCTGACCTACAACGCCGCCAGGAACCGCCTCTATGTCCATGTCCTCGAATGGCCGCTCGGGGAGCTGTGCCTGGACGGGTTCGCGGGGAAAGTCAAATACGCACAGCTTCTGAACGACGCATCCGAGCTGAAAATCATCGAGGACAACAAAGGCGCCTGGATGTCCTCGGAGGGGAATCCCGCTGGCGGCACCCTGCGTATTGCCCTGCCGGTGCGTAAGCCGGAGGTCGAGATCCCGGTGGTGGAGCTGTTCCTGAACTGAATGCACCGAAACGCCCGATGCGTTTTCTGCGGGCGATGGCGAATTGTCAGGGCTACATTACAGGGTGCATTTTCATCCTTGGCCGGGAGCGGATGTATGAAAAAGGCTCTTATAGTCCTGACTGCCGCCCTGGCGCTCTGCGGGTCGGGCTGCGGGCGGACCGAGCCGGAACGCAAAGCGGCGGCGGCTGACAGCACGGCTCAACAGACGGCGAAACCGGAAACGAAAAGCGAGGGTGGACAAGTGAAACACTACGGCGGGTTGATCCAGGTCAGGCCGGAATATGAGGAACGGTACGTCATCATTCACCGTCATGTCTGGCCCGAGGTCCTGGACCGGATCGCCAGGTCCAACATCCGGGACTACACGATATTCATGCACGAGGGCTGCCTGTACTCGAATTACGATTACGTGGGAGCGGACTACCGGGCCGACATGGCCGCCATCGCCGCCGACCCGGTGACCCGGGACTGGTGGAAACTGACCGACCCGATGCAGGAGCAGCTCGAACCCGGGAAAGAGGGTGAATGGTGGGCCCCGCTGGATATCCTGCTCGAGGATACGGTAAAGCAGGTCAGCTCCGCCGGGGTCGAGCGCCACGGCTATCTCGCGCTGCTCAAACCCGGCCGCGAGCAGGAGGTCCGCTCGGCTTTCGCCGGCCTGGCGAAAGAGTACTCCGGAGAGGCGATCCGTGCGGCGAGCATCCAGAATTTCGTTTTCTATCTCAAGGCGCCGCGGCTTTTCCTCTACCTGGAGTACTACGGGAGGGATTTCGCCGCGGACCGCGAGCGGTTCCTGCAAAGCGGAAAATGGCTGGCCCTGGAAAAAGTCCTGGCCCCCTGCCTGGAGCGGCAACAAGCTGAATCCGGCCCCAGCCTGTGGGTCGAGATGCAGGACGTGTTCCACACCGACTGAAAGTGGCTTGCAGTCTGCGGACTGTTTAACTTTTCTACAAGCTCCGGCACATTCCATCCGGCGGGTATCACAGTGGACTCGATAAACCAGTTGCGGTTCTGGGATTACGCGGTCATAGTCTTTATCCTGGTATCCCTGGTGACGATAGGAATGCTCCGGGGACGGAAGCTGCACGGAGATATCGATTTTTTCCTGGCCGGGCGGAGCGTGCGCTGGCCGATGATCGGGTTTTCCATCTTCGCCAGCAACATCTCGGCCGAGCACCTGGTCGGGCTGGCCGGCGCGGGCTACATGTACGGCCTTCTGCACGGCAATTACGAGTGGATGGCCGCCGGGCCGCTGCTGATGCTGGCCCTGATCTTCGCGCCCTACTACCTGAGCACCCGGGTCAGCACCATGCCGGAGTTCCTGGAGCGCCGGTTCAACCGTGCCTGCCGGGATTTCCTGGGCTGGCTCAACGTGATCACCACCATTTTCATCCGCCTGGGAGTGGCGCTCTACGCGGGCGGCCTGGTGATCCGGGTGTTCCTGGGCTGGCCGCTCTGGCTGAGCATCCTGGTGCTTTCCCTTCTGGCGGCGAGCTACACGATTGTGGGCGGCCTGGCCGCGGTCATTGTCACCGAATCGTTCTCCGCGAACATAATGATCGCGGGCTCGGCGCTCCTGACACTGATCGGCATTTCCAAAGTCGGGGGGATCGGTGAACTGGTGGCCCGGGTGCCGGCGGAGTTCTGGTCCATGCTGCGCCCGGCCGGCGACCCCGAGATGCCGTGGTACGCGATCATCTTCGGCTACCCAGTTCTGGGCATCTGGTACTGGTGCACCGACCAGCTGATGGTCCAGCGCGTGCTGGGGGCGCGCGACCTCAAGAACGGCCAGCTGGGGGTGATTTTCGCCGGGTTCCTCAAGCTGCTGCCGGTGTTCATTTTCGTGCTGCCGGGAGTCATCGCTTTCGCCCTTTACCCGAACCTGAGCAACGGTGACCTGGCCTACCCCACCATAATCAGCAACTGGCTGCCGACAGGCCTGCGCGGGGTGATGGTGGCTGTGCTGATAGTGGCCCTGCTGAGCACTATCGACGCGGGCCTCAACTCGATCAGCACCATTTTCGCCCTGGACATTTTCCGCAAGTGGATGCCCGACTCCAGCCACGAGAGACTGCTGTTGATCGGGCGCCTGGCCACCGCCGGGGCGATGCTGCTCGCGGTTGTCTGGTCGCCCATGATCGGACGGTTCCCCAAGGGGATTTTCATCGCGATCAACCAGCTCATCGCCGCGATAGCCCCGCCTCTTACCGCCGTGTTCCTGATGGGGGTGCTGTGGAAAAGGACCACCCCCAGGGCCGCGGAGCTGGCCCTCTGGATAGGCGAACCGGTGACCGTGGCCGTGGGCTTGGCCAATGTTCTGGGCTGGCCAGCAGGTTTCTGGCCGCACTGGATGAATTTCATGTTCCTGGCCTTTGTCATGCTGCTGGTGATAATGCTGTTCATGGCGGCGGTCTCGCTGTTCACCCGCCCGACAGCCCCGGACAAGGCCCTGCCCACCCTGAGCGGGCTCAACCGCGCCGGTTCGGGCCGTGTGGTGTACGTGCTCGCAGGCTGCCTTCTTGCGCTCATAGTCGGGCTCTACTCGATATTCGGTTGAACTGTCCGCCAATGCCACCGGCACTGGAAAAAAACGGCCTGGTTCCGTAAGGAGCCAGGCCGTCACTGCGCGTGCCACGGTCCATGACAGGGACCGTCGGCTCTACTGGACGATCGACTGATAGGCCGCAACCTCGAAACGGTCCAGAAGAGGCAGGTCTCCGGTGGGATGGAGCTGCGACATGATCACGCCGATCAGTTCCTCCTTGGGATCGATGAAGAACTGTGTGTTGTAGAACCCGCCCCAGCCGTACTTGCCCTGGGTGCCGATCTCGCTCAGAGACGCCTGGATACCGAATCCCAGGCCGAAATCCTGGGTCGGGCTGTCGGTCTTGACCTGCATGGAGCGCATCATCTCGACAGTTTTGGGGCTCAGAAGGCGCACGCCATTAAGCTCTCCGCCGTTCAGGAGCATCTGGGCGAACTTGGCGTAATCCTGGGTGCTGGCGCAGAGTCCTCCGCCGCCGGAGAAATATTTCATCTCACCCTTGTAGGGGTAATCGGCGTCGTACCGGAACGGGCCCTCCCAGATCGGGCTGTCCGGGAACGGCTGCAAGCCCTTGTCGTCGTACCATGTGTAGACCGAGGCCAGACGGCTCAGCTTGGACTGCGGGACGAAAAACTGGGTGTCGTTCATGCCCAGCGGGTCGAAAATGCGGGTCTTGAGGAACTTGTCCAGGGGCATACCCGAGACCACCTCGATCAGGTAGCCCAGGGCATCCGTGTTCAGCCCGTACTCGAATCTCTCGCCGGGGTTGAACAGCAGCGGAAGCTTGGCCATGCGCCTGGTGCTCTCGGCCAGGGTGAGGGTCTCCTGCTTGATCCCGTTGCCCACCTCGGCGTCCTTGTAGAACGGGCCGAGGTCGGGGTCCCACTGGTAGACCAGCCCCGAGGTGTGGGTGAGCAGTTCGAAGATCGTGATCTCACTGGTGGCCGGCACGGTGTAGGTCTTGCCGTCCGGGGTCTTTTTCAGCACGACCGGGTTCTTGAACTCGGGGATGTACTTGGAGACCGGGTCGCTCAGCGCGAAACGGCCCTCCTCGTACAGCATCATCGCGGCCACGCTGGTGATCGGCTTGCTCATGGAGCAGATGCGGAAGATGGCGTCCTTGGGCATGGGGATCGACTTCTCGCGGTCCTGCATCCCGTGCGCCTTGAAATATACCACCTTGCCGTGACGCATGACCAGGCTCACTGTCCCGGCCACCCGCTTGTCGGCGATATAGCCCTCGATCACCGAATCGATCCGCGCCAGGCGGGCGGAGGACATGCCGAGAGTCTCGGGCTTGGCCAGGGGCAGGTCGGCGGCCCGCAGAGACGGCAGAACCAGCATGATTGCGGCGAGCAGAACGAGCAGCAGGTTGGAGTGACGCGGTCGCATTGTGAGGTCCTCCCTCGGTGTGTGGATTGAGGTCCCGGAACGCTCCGGGACAGCCGGTACGACAAGACTTCCCAGGATTACGGGCAAGCGGTTGGAGCCTGTAATCAAAACGTGTCAAAGCGGTCGTATGGGCACGGCATTCCGTGCCGGATCCACCGGATTAAATCCCCCCCAATCCCCTTTTGCCAAAGCAGGGGGAGGCCGTCCACCTGACTGTTTCCGCCCGACAGGACCGTGTCTGGCTGGGAACCGGCTGCGTGCGAAAGACAAGCCGAAAAGGCATCACAGACTCCAGCCGCAGCCGGCGGCCAGACGGATGAAATTGCCGCCCAGCACCAGGCGCATCTCCTCCCCGGTAAGATTGCGGTCGTACACCACCCAACCCAGGATCGGGGCCGGGTTGCGCATCGGGATATCGGTGCCGAACAGCACCCTTTCCGCCCCCGCGTTCCGCACCAGGTGGCCCACCATGCCGTAGGGCACCGAGGTGTAGTTGATCTCCAGCCACACGTTGTGGAACCGCCGCGCCATCTCGATACACTGGGCCGCCACGCGCGGGCTGGCCCCGGCGTGGGCCATCAGGAACTGCGCGTTGGGGTGGCGCGGGGCGAGGATTTCGATCTCCGAGGCCGGCACTCCGCCCAGGGGCTCGAAATCGAAATGGCAGAGCACGGGCAAGTGCAGCCTGTCGGCCAGCTCCAGCATCGGACGGAACGAGCGGTCGGAAAGGGCCGTGCGCTGGGTGAACGGATAGGGTTTGAAACCGAAGAATCTCCGCTCACCCGTAAACAGGGCGGCGGTGGATTCCCAGTGCTCGGGGTAGTTGGGGTTGTACACGGCCAGGGGCAGGAACCGCCCCGGATAGTCCTGCGCAGCCTGCGATGCCACCTCGTTGCCCGCGGGGGCATCGCCGCTCAACAGGCTCCAGCTCGAAATCACCGTGGCCCGGACACCCAGGCGCCCGCTCACCCGCGCAATGGAGGCCGCATCCTGCGGGCCGAGGCTGAGGCCCATCATTCCATCCACTCCCGGCGGCGCGATATGCCCATGGGCATCGTAGAACGGGATGCCGGTCAGCGGACGGCCCTCATCCACGAGCCGCAGAATCTCGGGCCGATCCGGGTCCTCGGGCAGCGCGGGGGTGGGCCCCAGGCCCAGAAGGGCTTCCAGGTTCTCCGCGGCGATCCTTCCTCTATCGTCATCCGATATTTCGGCGTAGGCCAGCATGGCCCGCGCCGCCCCGGGGCTCACCGCGCCCAGCCCGGTCCCGAACAGCAGCCGCCCGGCGCCCCAGTGTCCGCAGATAAACGGGAACGCCTCGAACGCCTGGAGCAGCGAGGTTTCCAGCAGCAGGTTCGGGCACTGGTCGAGCAGGGGGTACAGACGGGTCAGGTGGGTGTAGTTGCCCCCGACCAGCACCAGGGGCAGGCCGGGATAGTCGCGGGCGAGCTGTTTCAGCCCGGACCAGTCGATCTGGCGCTGCTCGTGGGTGCCGGCCTGACGGTAGTTGTACCAGATCTGGTCAAAGTCCAGCCAGAGCGGTACACGCCGTTCCTGGAGCAATTCCAGCACCGCGCGCACGAGCGGCAGGCTGAAATCCACCCCGTGCCAGTGCGGGAACATGCGGAAAGCGCGCACCCCGCGCTCGAGCCAGTCACGGCATTCGGCGGCCAGGTCACGGTCCGGAATGTAGGGGGCGTGGCTCAGCACGGCGCAGGGCACGAATCGCGGCTCGGCCTCGATTTCCCGCAGAAGGCAGGCGTTGGCGGCGCGGGGGTCCATCTCGCGGGCCTGGATATGGTAGACCAGCGCCCGGCTGATCCGGCAGTGGTCCAACTCCGCGAGCAGTTCCCGGCGGTCGGCCGGAGCGCCGGGCAGGCGTCCGGCCGGAGGGCCGAAAGCGCAGTTGGAGTCGAAATACACGACCTGGCTCATGTGTCTGTCCCTCCGCGCTTCGGCTGTTTTCACGGTGTGTCGCCGCTGCGGCGCAGCCAGCTCCGTCTTTCGCCATGCGGCCACGGCGATGAATATAGCCGCTTTCCGTCTCCAGTCAACAGAGGCTGACAGGCACGGCCGCAAAGACCTGTTCCCCTGCGCCGGAAAAGCTGTTATTTTTGGCCCGTTCACCGACCCTCGGACAAGGAGCGACACATGCCGGAACTCAACGCCGCCGGGAAGAAACTGTTCCTGGCCGACTATGCCTGGGACGAGCTGGAGCGCATCGAGGACAAGACGGAAATCAAGCTGATCCTGCCGGTCGGCTCGATCGAGGAGCACGGCTACCACCTTCCCCTGCGCACCGACATCCTTCTTGCCGCGCAGATAGCCGCACGGGCCGCCCGCAGCCGCACGGACACGCTCGTGCTGCCCGAGCTGAGCTACGGCTACTGCATGAACGTGGTCAACTACTGCGGCACGCTCAGCCTGTCCGCGGACACGCTGATCAACACAGTGTGCGACATCGTGGAGGGCCTCTACCGTCACGGGTTCCGCAAGCTGGTGATCTACAACGGCCACGGCGGCAACTGCGGCGCCCTGGACACGGCCCAGCGCGAGGCCCTGAGGCGCCTGGTCCCGGCCGGGCAACCGTTCCGTTCGGATTTCGATATCCTGCTCGCCACCACGGTCTTTCACGTGCCGGGCGACCTGGAGGAGGTGACCGGGGGACGCGAGTGGGGCCACGCCTGCCAGGTGGAGACCTCGGCCATGCTGGCCCTGGCCCCGGAGCTGGTGGACATGTCGCGCGCGGTGGATGAGTACATGCCCGGCGACCCCGAGACTGTCTGGCGCATCCGGGACCTGAAAAAGTTCACCGCCTCGGGGGTGCACGGCACGCCCACGCTGAGCAGCGCGGCCAAGGGCGAGAAACTGGTGGGTATCCTGGTCGGGCGCCTGGGGCAGTTGCTGGAAAAGCTGTAGGAATCGCCCCGGGGAATAGATATTTTGTGTGCTCGGTCCGGGCGAGAGGCTCCAGCCGCCCCACCGTCGACAGAGAAAACCGAATCCTGAAGCCAGCCCACTTATTGTGAAAGGCCTGCCAGATGGAAAAGCTCGCGCTTCACGGCGGCGACCCGGTGCGCGCCGTGCCGCTCGACCCCAACCGCCTGCGCCCGCTGAGGTTCGACCAGCGGGAAAAAGAGGCCCTGCTGCGGGTGGTCGACAGCGGGGTGCTCTGCCGCTCGTTCGGCAGCGAGGCGCTCGCTCTGGAGAAAGAGTTCGCCCGGTATTTCGGCCTTCCGCACGCGACAGCCTGCTCCAGCGGGACCGCGGCGATCCACACCGCCCTGGCCGGGGTGGGCGTGGGCTGGCGCGATGAGGTGATCACGAGCCCGATCACGGACCAGGGCTCGATCATCCCGATCATCGCCCAGGGGGCCCTTCCGGTGTTCGCGGATGTGGACCCGGAGACTTTCAACATGAGCCCCGAGGCCGTGGCCCGGGTGGTCACTCCCCGCACGAAAGCCATCCTGCTGGTGCACCTGGCAGGCCTGGCCAGCGGCCTCGATGAGATCAAGGCCCTGGCCCGCAGCCGCGGGATCGCCCTGGTGGAGGACTGCGCCCAGAGCTGGCTGGCCGGCTACAAGGGCGCGCTGGCCGGTACGTTCGGCGCGGTGGGCTGTTTTAGCTACAACGGCTACAAGCATATCGAGTGCGGCGACGGCGGGGTGTGCGTGACCAGCGATCCGGAGGTGGCCCGCCGCATGCGCCTGTTCGTGGACAAGTGCTACGACCGCACGGGCGGGGCGCGCAACCCGCAGTTTTTCGGGATGAACTACCGTATGACCGAGATACAGGCCGCGGTGGCCCGGGTGCAACTGACCAAGCTGGAGCGGATCATCGCGCGGCGGCGTCAGATCGCGGACACCCTGCTGTCCGGGCTGCGCGGTGTCCCCGGCCTGCGCCTGCCGGTGGCGCCCGAGGGCTGCGACCACAGTTGGTGGTATTTCGTGCTGCGGGCCGAGCGCGGCGTGGTGCGGGCCTCCGCCTCCGAGCTGGCTGCGGCCCTGGCCGCCGAGGGCCTTCCCGCCTGGACCGGCTATTGCGGCGGACGGCCGGTGTACCTGTACGAGTGTTTCCAGGACAGCGCCGTCTCGCCGTTCGCCCTGCCGCCCCTGGACCCGCAGGGACGCGAGCTGAAAGAGCTCTACCCGGCCGGTCTCTGCCCGGTGGCCGAGAACCTGCTGGATGAGATGATTATCCTGTCCATGAACGAGTTCTACCAGGAGAAGGATGTCGCCGACATTCTGGCCGGCGTGCGCAAGGTGTTCTCCTGGTACGCCGCGAACTGATCCGTCCGGCTGCGACCAAGGCGCAGCCTCAACCTGTCGGGGGACGCCCGCATGAGCCTGTGGAAAAAACTCCTGTTCTCCCTGCTGCCGCTCGTTGTCATCGTTCTCCTGGGCGAGAGCGCCTGCCGGATAAAGTACTACCGGGCGCACGAGGACGGGCTGCCGTACCTGCTCGCCCCGTTCATGTGGAAAAGCAAGGTGGACGTGATCAACATCCCGCAGGTGATCCGGGTCAACGCCCCGCGCGACACGCTGATCTATTCCCCGTGCAGCGGAGAAAGCCTGCCCCAGACCTATCACCAGATCAACGGCTTCACTTGGCGCGGTAAGGCGTTCCAGCCGCTCAAGGCAGACGGGACCTACCGTATCCTGACCGTGGGAGGCTCCACGGTGGAGAGCCGCAACAACGCGGATGAGGAAACCTGGTCCGCCCAGCTCGAGACCATGCTGAACGATTCCACCACGGCAGGAGTGCATTACGAGGTGATCAACGGCGGCAAGGTGGGCTACAACTCGGAGTCGGTGTTCCTGCACCTGCAGAACTACGGCTTCGCCCTTCAGCCGGACATGGTGATCTACTACGAGGCTTACAACGACGTGAACAAGGGCCTGCTGGACAAGAAAATCGGGCTGCTCGGCCGCAGCACTTTCGGCTGGCTGCACCGCAGGCTGTACTTTTCCTCCATGCTCTACACCTACCTGGTGCAGAAATGGCACTACCGCCAGGCGGACCGTATGCTGAGCGGCGGAAACAGCGGCCGCTCCGGCGAGGAGACCCGGCTGATCGAGCAGGGGATGCGGCAGATAATCCAGGCCTGCCGGGAGCGCTCAATCCAGTTCGTCTATGTCCGTCAGGCGATCGATTTTCCGCTGGGCGCCGACAGCCTCGACCTGACCGACCGGGCCACGCTGGAGGGCCTGCTCTCCGGCAGCCTGAAATACAGCCCGGAACTGAATAAACTGGCCGGATCGGATAATTTCCCGCTCAAGCAGCGCCTGGTCAACACGATCCAGACCGATTTCTGCCGGGCGGCGGGCGTGCCGGTGATCGACCCGCTGCCGTCGCTGGATGTGGCCCGCAGCGAGGGGCAGCATCTGTTCACCGACATAGTCCATAAGACCTGTTTCGCCGAGCGTATCCTGGCCCGGGTGATCCGCGACAACCTGCCGCCCGTGCTGCAGCAAGACCCGGCCTGGCGGAAACTCGCCGCAAGGGATCGTAAGCCGTAAATCTCGCTGTATCAGTGCTTTTAGAACCGGACCCGGCACTCCTTCTGTCGGCTTGACTTGCAGCCGCGGCTTTATTAAAATGACTGCTCAGTCCAAAAAATGACCGGGCGGTCATTTTTTTGTAACGGGAGGATCGTGATGAATGTCTCAGTGCCAAAACACAAGGCCCTGCTTGTCCAGCTCGCCCGCCAGAACATCGTGGATGCGGTGACACGGATCATCGCGGCGGACGGCGTGCAGGGTTTCAGCATGGACCGGGTGGCCGCCGAGGCCGGAGTGGCCAAGGGCACGCTCTACCGCTATTTCACCACCAAGAGCGCCCTGGTGCGGGCCACGGTGGACCACTGCCTGGTCCCGATGCAGGACGAGCTTCTCGAGACCCTGGGCCGGACCGGCCCGCCGGATGTCCTTCTGGCCGAGATGATCCAGCGCCACTTGGGGTTCTTCGAGCGGCACCGCAGCTTTTTCCGCGTGCTGCTCTACGACCGCACTCTGGCCCAGAGCAAGGCCGCGCGCTACAAGAACAGCCGCTTCCGCCAGTTGATGGAGCGCACCGCCGCGGTGGTCGAGGCGGGGATGCAGGCCGGCCTGTTCCGGCCCCTCGACCCACTCAAGGTAGCCACGGTGATCCTGGAGGCGGACATCGCGATGATCGGCCGGAGGCTGATCTGCGAAGACCCCGGACCGGTGGAGGACGACGCGGCGCTACTCAGGGACATGCTGATTCACGGTATCGGACAGCCCGGTCCAGGTGACCGGCAAGGACAAAGGTGAGAACTCAAGATGAAGCAAACAGAGTTGAAAAAGACGGGGCTGCTCCTGATCCTGGGCCTGCTGGCTCTCACGGCCTGCACCCGCCTGGCCGAGCGCCCGCTCGAACACCGTATCCCGAGCGCGCCGGACAGCCAGTGGCGGCCTCCCAAAAACGCCGCGGCCCCGGCCGTGACGCGCGACACCACGCACAGCGGCCTGGAGGCGATCAGCCCAGAGATGCGGGCCCGCAACTGGACCCTGGCCGACATCGTGGACATCGCCCTGAGCAACAACCCGCTCACCCGGGCGAGCTGGCAGTCCGCCCGCGCCGCCGCGGCGCACTACGGCAGCGAGAAAGCCGCCTGGCTGCCCAGGCTGGACGCGGACGGCGGCTACGGACACTCCCGCGGCTCCACGGCCGGGGGACGGCTGGCCTACAAGTCGATCAGCTATGACGCCGGGGTGAGCCTGAGCTACATCCTGTTCAATTTCGGCCGCCGCATCGCGGATGTAGAAGCCGCCCGCCAGGACATGCTCGCCCGGAACTGGAGCCACAACGCCACGGTGCAGACCGTGATCCTGGCCGTGCAGCAGGCCTATTACCAGTACCAGTACTCCAAGGCCATGTACAAGTCCAGCCAGGCCTCCCTGGAGGAGGCCCGCCGTGACCTGGACGCCGCCGAGCAGCGCCGCGCCGCCGGGCTGGCCACGGTGGCGGACGTGCTCCAGGCCAAGACGCGCGCCTCGCAGGCCGAGCTGTCCATGCTGAGCGTGGAGGGACAGATCAAGACCTTGCGCGGCAGCCTGGCCACGGTCATGGGCCTGCCCGCCGACCTGGAATACGATATCGACTATCTGCCCGAGGACGTGCCGGCCGACTCGGTGACAGTCACGGTGGACCGCCTGATCGACGAGGCCCTGGCCCGCCGTCCCGACCTGGCCGCCGCGCGCGCCCAGGCGCTCAAGGCCCGCGCCGAGTCGGCCTCGATCAGCCGGGCGCGCTACCCCGAAATCAGCCTGACCGGCGGCGCCGGACGTATCTACTACAACAGCCGGGACCGTCAGGGCGACACCTACAACGTATCGCTGGGCGTGAGTGTGCCGCTGTTTACCGGGTTCAAGGCCGAGAACGATATGCTGGAGGCGCGCGCCAAGGCCGAGGGCGCCGAGGAGCAAGCCCGCGGCGTCCAGCAGCAGGTGGTGCTGGATGTCTGGACCAGCTATTACGACCTTCAGACCGCGGCCAAGCGCCTGGCCACCAGCCGCGACCTCCTGGCCAGCGCGGATGAATCGCACAAGGTGGCCCTGGAGCGCTACCGCTCTGGAGTTGGCTCGATCCTGGAGCTGCTGCAGAGCCAGTCTGCGCTCGAGGACGCCCGGGCGCAGAACATCCAGGCCCGCACCGACTGGTTCCTCTGTCTGGCCCGGCTGGCGAAAGACACCGGCTCGCTGGGCCTGGGACAGACGAGTTTGATCCCAACCGCAGGCAACGCCACGAACGAGGGTAAATGAGTATGAGTGCGAAGATGAATGCGGGATTCGGCGTGAGAAGAAACATCCGGAGCCTGGCCGCCCCGGCGCTCTGCCTGGGCCTGATCAGCCTGGCCGCCTGCAACGGGAACGACAGGCCGGCCGTGGCGCCCCCGGTGCCTGTGCTGGTCGATACGGTCAAGGTGCAGGACGTGCCCCTGGAAGTGCGCTCCATCGGGAGCGTGGAGGCCTACAACACCGTGTCGGTCAAGGCCCGGGTGGGCGGTGAGATAAAGAAAGTGTATTTCGAGGAGGGCCAGGATGTCAGGCGCGGCGACATGCTGTTCCTGATCGACCCGGCCCCCTACCAGGCCGCGCTGGAGTCCGCCCGCGCGGACCTGGCCCGCGACAGCGCGGCCTGGCTGAATGCTCGCGAAACAGTGAAACGCTACTCCGAGCTGGTGCGCAAGGAATACATCACCGCCCAGCAGTTCGATGACATGCAGGCCCAGGAACGCCAGCTCGCAGCCTCGGTCATGGCCGCCCGGGCCGACCTGGACAACGCGAAGCTGAACCTCGATTTCTGCTCGGTCCGCTCGCCGCTGGACGGCCGCACGGGCATGCGCATGGTCGACCAGGGCAACGTGATCAAGGCCAACGAGGGCGAACTGGTGGTGATCAACCAGGTGCGCCCGATCTATGTCACTTTCACCATCGCCGAGCGCTACCTGACCGAGATACGGGCCCAGGACGGAGCCGACGGTGAGCTGCGCGTGCTGGTCAACATCCCGGACGACGGGGAGAAGCTGCACGAGGGCCGGCTCAGTTTCCTGGACAACATGGTGGATGAAGCCACCGGCACACTGCGGCTCAAGGCCGTGTTCGACAACCAGGACCTGGCCCTCTGGCCGGGACAGTTCGTGGACACGCGCCTGGTGCTGAAAATCCTGCACGGGGTGGTCACCGCGCCCTCGCAGGCCGTGCAGCCGGGCCAGAACGGCAGCTTCGTCTACGTGGTCAAGCCCGACATGAGCGTGGAGTCGCGCCCGGTGGCGGTCTCCTACGACAGCGACAACCTCACAGTGTTCGACAGCGGCCTTCAGCCCTCGGAAGTTGTGGTCACCGACGGCCAGTTGCGGCTGCGTCCCGGCTCGACAGTCCAGTTCAAGAGCGGCTTGAGCGCGAGCGCGCCCGACTCCGCCGCGGGTGGGGGCGTGCAATGAATTTCTCCGAACTTTTCATCAGACGCCCGGTGGCGACTATTCTTATCATGTTCGCCATCCTGCTGTTCGGCATATACGCCTACCGTCAGTTGCCCGTGGCCGAGCTGCCCAACGTGGATTTCCCCACGCTGCAAGTGTCGGCCTCGCTGCCCGGGGCGAGCCCCGAGACCATGGCCAGCGCGGTGGCGACCCCGCTGGAGCGCCAGTTCTCGACTATCTCCGGCCTGAGCTCCATGACCTCGACCAGCAGCCAGAGCAGCACCAGCATCACCCTTCAGTTCGACCTGTCGCGCGACCTGGACGCCGCGGCGCTGGACGTACAGTCGGCCATCTCGACCGCCCAGCGCCAGCTTCCCGCCGACATGCCCAGCCCGCCGTCGTACCGCAAGGTGAACCCGGCCGACATGCCGATTCTCTACCTGGCCCTCACCTCGCCCACCATGCCGCTGTCGGACCTGGACGAGTACGGCGAGACGATGATGGCGCAGCGGATTTCGATGGTCAACGGCGTGGCCCAGGTGAACGTGTACGGCTCGCAGAAATACGCCGTGCGGGCCTACCTGGACCCCAAGCTCCTGGCCTCGCGCGGGATCGGGATCGACGAGGTGCAGCAGGCGATCAAATCGGCCAACGTGAACCTTCCCACCGGTATCCTCTACGGCCGCTACAAGGCTTTCACCGTGGAGGCCACCGGCCAGCTCAACGAGGCCAAGAAATACGAGCCTGTGATCGTGGCCTACCGCAACGGACGCCCGGTGCGCCTGGGCGAGCTGGGACGGGTGATCAACAGCGTGGAGAACGACAAGACCGCGGCCTGGTTCGTGGACCAGCGGGCCCTGATCCTGGCGATCCAGCGCCAGCCGGGGACCAACACCGTTGCCGTGGCCCAGGCGGTCAAGGACCTTCTGCCGCAGTTCAGGGCCAAGCTGCCGCCCTCGGTCAACCTTCAGATCCTGTTCGACCGCTCGAACTCGATCCGCGAGTCCTTCACGGACGTCAAGTTCACCATGTGGCTGACCCTGGGCCTGGTGGTGCTGGTGATATTCCTGTTCCTGCGCAACGTCTCGGCCACCCTGATCCCCAGCCTGTCGCTGCCGATGTCGATTGTGGGGACGTTCGCGGTGATGCAACTACTGGGCTACAGTTTGAACAACCTGTCGCTCATGGCGCTGATCCTTTCGATCGGGTTCGTGGTGGATGACGCGATAGTGATGCTGGAAAACATCGTGCGCCACATGGAGATGGGCAAGAAACCGCTCCAGGCGGCCCTGGACGGGTCGCGCGAGATCGGGTTCACTATCATGTCGATGACCCTGTCGCTGGTGGCGGTGTTCATCCCGGTGCTGATGATGGGCGGGCTGATCGGGCGGCTGTTCCACGAGTTCGCGGTCTCGATCAGCGTGGCGATCCTGCTATCCGGGTTCATCTCGCTGACACTGACCCCGATGCTGGGCAGCCGTATCCTCTCCGCTCAGTCGCACAAGAGCCACGGACGGTTCTACCGGGCGAGCGAGCGCTTTTTCGACCGCATGCTGGCCGTCTACGAAAAGGGTCTGGCCTGGTCGCTCCACCACCGCGGTTTCACCATGTTCTATTCGGTGCTGATTCTGATCCTGATGGGCTACCTGTTCAAGATCGCCCCCAAGGGTTTCCTGCCCAGCCAGGACAACGGCCAGCTGTTCATCATGACCGAGGCGGCCCAGGGCATCTCGTTCGAGGATATGGTCAAGCACCAGCGGGCCGTGGCGGACGCGGTGCGTCAGAACCCCAACGTGGACGCGTTCATGTGCAGCGCCGGGGCGCGCGGCTCCTCCGGGGCCAACGGCGGCACCCTGATGTTGAGGCTGAAACCCAGGCACGAGCGCAAGGCCTCTGTGGATGAGGTGATCCAGCAGCTTCGCCCGGAAGTGTCGAAAATCCCAGGGATCATGGCCTACATGCAGAACCCGCCGCCCATCCGTATCGGCGGCACCATGACCAAGGGCCAGTACCAGTTCATCCTGCAGAGCACGGACACGGACGAGCTGTACAAGTATTCCAACATCCTGCTCGAAAAGCTGAAAGCCGCGCCGGGGTTCCTGGACGTGAACACGGACCTGCAGATCACCAACCCTACGGTGGAGGTGAAGATCGACCGGGACAAGGCCTCCAGCCTGGGGATCAGCGCCGAGCAGGTGGAAAGCGCCCTCTACAGTGCCTACGGCGACCGCCAGGTCTCCATGATCTACACGCCGAACAACACCTATTACGTGATCATGGAACTCGACCCCAAGTTTCAGCGCGACCCGGACATGCTCGCGCTGCTGTACGTGCGCTCGAACAGCGGCAAGCTGGTGCCGCTGGAGGTGGTGGCCAAGCTGGAGCGCACCCTGGGGCCGCTCACGGTCTCGCATTTCGGGCAACTGCCCTCGGTGACCATCTCGTTCAACCTTCCGCCGGGAGTCTCCCTGGGCCAGGCGGTATCGACCGTGGAGGAAATTTCGCGCCAGAGCATGCCGGCCACGATCAGCACCACATTCTCGGGCACGGCCCAGGCGTTCCAGTCCTCGATCAGCGGCATGCAGTACCTTCTGCTGCTGGCCGTGCTGGTGATTTACATCGTGCTGGGCATCCTGTACGAGAGCTTCATCCACCCGCTGACCATCCTGACCGCCCTGCCCTTTGCCGGGTTCGGGGCGCTGGTCACGCTGCTGCTGTTCAAGGTGGAGTTGAATATTTATGCTTTCGTGGGTATCGTGATGCTGGTGGGCCTGGTCAAGAAGAACGGGATCATGATGATCGATTTCGCCCTGGAGGCCCAGCGCGAGCAGAAACGCAGCGCCTACGACTCGATCTACGAGGCCTGCAAGGTGCGTTTCCGGCCGATCATGATGACCACCATGGCCGCCCTGATGGGCACGTTGCCGATCGCGGTGGGCTACGGCGCCGGCGGCGAGGCCCGTCAGCCCCTGGGCCTGGCAGTTGTGGGCGGGCTGGTGTTCTCGCAGTTCCTGACCCTGTTCGTCACGCCGGTGTTCTACCTCTACATGGACCAGCTTCAGAACCGTCTGCGCCGTGGACGGAAAAAGAGCCTGCCGGTCGCCTGACGGTCGGCGCTCAACGAAAATTCTCGCTATGCATCGTGACATGCAGGGGGTGCGTTCAACCGCGCCCCCTGCTTTTTTGCCGCCGGTTCAGGATTCGATCGCAACAACCGGCCGGCAAATCATCATTTTCCTTGCCGAAATTTCATCATCGCTGTATTTTTATTCGTCAGCCAAAACCCATTGTCTGATTTTCAAAGAGTCTGGCAGCGAATGAGTATTCACGGAATGCATTTTTATTTGACATCTGGGGAGTTCCCGATTATATTTACTGCGACAGTCGACTGCAGTACCTGTAAGAAGCCTGTGCCAAATCCGGTACAGGTATTTTTTATAACTCACAGGGGGCCTGAAGCCCCCACCGCGCAGTTCGGGTTCGAAAGGAGGACCCGCGATGTCTGAAACCTCTTCCCGCAACAGCTCCAACGGCAAGACCACTCTTTACGTAGTAGTCGCTCTCCTCGTCATTCTGGCCGGAGTGGGCATCTGGCAGTTCAAGACGATCTCGGAGAAAAAGCAGGAGATTGCCTCCCTGCAGACCGAAAAGGTCGGTTTCATCGCCGCCCAGGACAGCCTTAACAGCTATATCTCGGAAGTTAGCGGCACTATCGACGAGATCGGCACCAAGCTGAAAGATGTCCGCGACCAGCAGGTGGTAATCAGCAACCTGATCACCACCGCCGAGAAGGACAAGAGCAAGAAGGCCATGATCCTGGATGACATCACCGCTATCCAGATGCAGCTCGAACAGGACAAGCGCGATGTCGAGGACCTTAAATCCAAGATGCAGAAATCCAATTTCCGCATCAAAGCCCTCGAAAAGATGGTGGCCAACCTGCAGAAAGAGATCAACCAGAATCAGGCCACTATCTCCAGCCTGAAAGCCGCGCTGGAGGAGAAAGAGGTCGCCCTGCACGTGACCCGTGACTCGCTGAGTTTCTCGCAGAAAGTCCTCCGGAACACCGAGGACAAGCTGCATGAGACCGAGCAGACCCTGGTGGACACCCGCAACACCGCTTACTACGTGATCGGGACCTCCAAGGAGCTCGAGGCGCGCAACGTGATCAACCGCGTGGGCTTCATCAGCAAGAAGCCGGCCCTGTCCAGCCAGTTCGACACCAGCGTGTTCTCCAAGATCGACGTGACCAAGGTCTCGGATTTCTCCTTGGACTGCAAGGCCTCGGACGTGAAAATCATTCCACCTCGCGTGGCCGGCAGCTACAAGGTCGAGCAGCTCGAGAACAGCAAGTCCGTGCTCAAGGTGCTGGATCGCGAGCAGTTCTGGAAAGTGCCCTACCTGGCGATCGTGACTAAGTAAAGCGTTTTTCTCCGCTTGCCAGACAAAGGACGACAGTAAAAGCCCGGCTCCCAAGGCCGGGCTTTTTTTGCCTGCGGTGCGGGTCCCGGGCTCTGCCGCCTGGGGGCCGGCGCCGCGTAAACGCGGGCCCGGCTGCGCCGAAGGCGCGGCCGGGCGGGCGCTTTTCGCGCCCCGCCGGCCCCCCGAGCGGCCTCCGGCCGCAGCCGTTTGCTTGTCACATGGGCCCCGGGCTGTTAAATTGACGGAACACTCGACAGTTTGAGGCATATACCTGGAAAACCCTCCATGGACCATTCCGCCGGGACCTGCGCTAATGCACACAAAAGATCATTTCATCGGGGCCGCTCTGACCGGGATTCTTGTCCTTGTCGCCTACATTCTCACCATGGCTCCCACGGTCACTTTCTGGGATGCGGGCGAGTTTCTCTCCGCAGCCTACACCCTGGGCATTCCCCATCCGCCCGGCACACCGTTGTTCGTGAACATCGGGCGCGTGGTCTGCAGCCTTCCGCTGCCCTTTGAGATCGCGCCGCGCCTGAATTTCGTCTCGGTGCTCTGTGGTGTAGCCAGTGCCGTGCTGATCTACCTGATCGCGGCCCACCTGCTCGAAAAGCTCGCCGGCAACCGTCAGGCCCCAGGTAGACGGCTGGTAGTGCTGGGCGGCGCCGCGGCCGCGGCTATCATACCGGCATTCCTGTTCACCGAGTGGACCAACGTGACCGAGTTCGAGGTTTACGCCGCGGCCATGGCCACGATCCTGCTCTGTTCCTGGCTCTGCCTGAAAATGGGCTCGGTCGATAATCCGCTCCGCACACAGCGTATCCTGCTGCTGATCATCTACCTGGTGGCGCTGTCCATCGCCAACCACCTGATAGTCCTGCTGGTGGCCCCGGCGGTGGTGGTCTACGTGCTACTGAACGAGCCGGAGCGACGTAATTACTGGCTCTCTATCATCCTGTCCCTGGTGGGCCTGTACATTATGGTCCTCAAAGGGCTGGACCTGGACAAGGTGGGAGCCACGTTGGACAAGCACCACTCCGGCGGGCCGCTGCACCTGGGGACAATCCTCTGGAGCCTGGTCTCCGGCCTGCCCGAGGTCTTGTTCCGTCTGGGGGCGCACGTGCAGAGCTGGGGCGCATTCATCCTCGGCCTTCTGCTTAGCGTGGCCGCGCTGTGGTGGGCCGGACGCAAGCGGGCCCTGGGGTTTGTCTGGCTGGCCGCGGCCTTGTTCCTGCTGGGCTTCAGCATCCATCTTTTCCTGCTGATCCGCTCCGGTCTAAACCCGCCGCTCAACGAGGGCAACCCCAGCACTTTCGCCGCTTTTTGGGCCGAGATCGGCCGCGAGCAGTACGGCAGCGCCTACGGCCTTCTGCCGCGCCAGGCCTGGACCGTGATCACCGGCAAGACCGCGGTGACCTCGCTGAGCGACCTGGTTGAGAACATCCAGGTCTTTTTCGCGCACAATGTCCCGTTCTACACCAAGTATTTCGGCTGGCAGTACGGCGGCCCGGCCCTGAGTTTCCTGTTTTTCCTGATCGGGCTCTACGGCGCTTTCGAGCACTGGCGGATCGACCGCAAGAGTTTCTGGTTCTGGCTGACCGTGTTCCTGGTCACCGGGATGGTCCTGAACATCTACATGAATTTCAAGCTCGAGTTCATGCTCTCGCGCGACAAGTATCCGGGCAATGGCCTGCACGAGGTGCGCGAGCGCGACTATTTCTTCCTCGTCTCTTTCGTGTTCTTCGGGGTCTGGTCGGGCCTGGGGCTCGCCGCCCTGGTCAACCGTCTGCGAAGCGCCATGCTGGGCTCCGGTGCAGCCGGCCCCGGCGAGCGCACCGTTTTCGGCGTGCTGGGCACGGCCCTGCTGTGCACGGCCTTTCTGCCGATGGGACTCAACTGGTCCAAAGCCGAGCGCAGCGGCAACCACATCCCGCAGGTCTATGCCCGCAACGTGCTGAACTCGCTGGACAAGGACGCGATCCTGTTCACCAACGGCGACAACGACACGTTCCCGCTCTGGTACGCCCAGGAGGTGGAGGGCCTGCGCAAGGACTGCCGGGTGGTCAACCTCAGCCTGCTCAACCTGAACTGGTACATCCGCCAGATGCGCGACCGCGAGCCCCGTCTGCCCATCGGCTACAGTGACTCGACCCTGGACAAGTTGTACGGTTTCGTCCTGGAAAAGCCGATGCGTTTCAGGATGGACAGTGTGGACCTGAGTTTCGACAAGGGTGAAACTATCTGGGTCAAGGATATCATTGTCCTGGATATCGTGCGCAACAACCACTGGAAACGCCCGATCTATTTCACCAACACCACCCCGCCGGATGGCCGGACCAAGCTCAACCCCTACTGCACCATGGAGGGGATGGTCACGCGCCTGAACCCGGAGAAAGCCGAGGCACTGGCCCTGCGGGATTCGGCCATCGCGCCCACCGGCGACCCGAACACATATGTCAACATCCGGGTCACGGACAGCCTCTACAGCCATGTCTACAAATTCGATACGTTTTTCGACCAGGGCCGCAAGCTGGAGGGCGAGGACGCCGAGACCCTGAACCGCACCGGCTCGCCCCTGGTGTTTCTCAGTTTCGGCCAGAATATCCGCGGCGACCTCGAGTCCTCGCTTCAGACCCGGCTGCTGGCCCGCAAGTTCCTCACCCAGGGCGGCAACTGGAGTCGCCAGTTGGATTACACGCTCGGGAGCCTGCTGCTCGAACTCGGCCGTCCCGCTGAGGCGTTCCGGATGCTCGACTCGCTGAGCGCGCCGCCCATGCTCTATTCCAGCTTGGCCGAGACCGCCGCCAACAACGGCAAACCCGCCTTGGCCGTGTCGATACTGCACCATACCCTCGAGGTCCATCCCGATTACAGGGAGGGCTACGCCCACCTGTTCATGCTCCAGAACCACCTCGGCCGCCAGGATTCGGCCTCGGCGGCGCTACAGATGTACCTGAAACAGTTCCCCGCCGACACCGTAGTGGCTCAGGAACTGGAACGCTACCAGACCACTGGTGATTTCAACCTGACCCGCGCTTTCAACATCGCGCCCCAGAAGAGGCAGTAAAACACGTTGTCGGCCCAAGGTCCGGGCTGCGCAGCCCGGACCTTTTTTATTGACGGCAGTATTTACTTGATTGCGAACGTCTTATTGATTAGTTTTTTGGCCTGAACCGTCATTTCCGATTCAACCGGCCCACTCAGTAGAGGGTTCTCCCGACACCATGGAAAAAATGTACAGCAGGGAATACTACATCGGCGCAGCCGTCGCCTTTCTCTTCGTCATGCTCATTCTCACCCTGACCATGGCGCCCACTGTCACATTCTGGGATGCCGGAGAGTTCCTGGCCGCCTCCTACACCCTCGGCATCCCCCATCCGCCCGGAACCCCGCTGTTCGTTGTCCTGGGCCGCACGATCTCGGTCCTGCCGCTGCCGTTCTCTGTCGCCGAGCGCCTGAATTTCCTCTCGGTGATCTGCGGCTCGGTCTGCGCGATGCTGCTCTACCTGGTCGCGGTCAAGGTGCTCCAGAATATGGTCGAGGACAGCCGCAGCGCGGCGGGACGGCTGGTGGTGCACGGCGGAGGACTGGCCGCCGCTTTCATCACCCCGTTCCTCTTTTCGGTCTGGACCAACTGCACCGAGGCCGAGGTCTACGCCATCGCCACGGCGACCATGCTCCTGGTGGGCTGGCTGATGACCTACATGGGCTCGCTGACCGACCAGAGACACGTGAAAAATGTCCTGTTGCTGGTGATCTACATCGTCAGCCTCTCGATCGCCAACCATCTGATAGTGCTTCTGATCGCCCCGGCGGTGGTGGTCTACACCCTGTTGCACGACCGTGACCAGCGCAGCTACTGGCTCTCGGTGCTGGGCTGTTTCGCCGGGCTGTACCTGCTGGTGATGAAAGGCCTGGACCTTAACGCCGTGGCGCAGCACCTTAACCAGAAAACGAGCGGCGGGACCGGGATTTTTGTATCGATTTATCTTCACCTGGCCGCGTTGCTGGGGGTGCTGGGCGGGTTCTACAATTTCGTGGAAAGCTGGCCGACGCTGTTCCTGGGAGCGATGCTCCTGGCGGGATGCCTGTTCTGGGCCGTGCGCGAGCGCTCGCTCAATTTCTTTCTCACCGCGCTGGGACTGTTCCTGTTAGGCTTCAGCATCCATCTCTACCTGCTGATCCGCTCCGGGCTGCTGCCGCCGATCAACGAGGGCCAGCCCGACAACCTGGCCGCGCTCTGGGCCGTGATCGGGCGCGAGCAGTACGGCAGCGCCTACGGCATCCTGCCGCGCCAGGTCTGGAGCATGATCACCGGCAAGGATGCGGTCAGCTCGGCGTCCGACCTGATCGGCAACATCGGTGTGTATTTCAAGTACAACATCCCGTTCTACTTCAAATATTTCGGCTGGCAGTTCGGTAACACCGCAGTCTCGACCGTGTTCATCCTGCTCGGGGTCTACGGGGCCTACGAGCACTGGCGCCACGAGAGGAAATCGTTCTGGTTCTGGCTGACCACGTTCCTGGTCACCGGGCTGATCCTGAACACCTACATGAACTTCAAGCTCGGCTACACCCAGGCCCAGGGCGCCTACCCGAACCAGGACATGCACGAGGTGCGCGAGCGGGACTACTTCTTCATGGTCTCCTACGCCTTCTTCGGCCTCTGGTGCGGCCTGGGCCTGGCGGGTATTGTCAACCGCCTGCGCCTGGCGTTCCGGGTGGACAGCGCCAAGCCGATCCTGGCGCGGCCGGTGTTCCTGCTGTTGGGACTGCTGTTCCTGGCGCCGGCCTTTGTCCCGCTGTACGCCAACTGGAGCAAGTCCTCCCGCGCCGACAACTACGTACCCCCGGTCTATGCCCGCAACATCATGAACTCCATGGAGCCGAACGGGATACTGTTCACCAACGGCGACAACGACACGTTCCCGCTCTGGTACATCCAGGAGGTGGAGGGTGTGCGCAAGGACTGCCGGGTGGTGAACCTCAGCCTGCTCAACACCGACTGGTACATCCGCCAGATGCGCAACCAGGAGCCGAAAGTCCCGATCAGCTACACCGAGCAGCAGATCATGGGCCTGCGGCCTTTCCTCCTGGACAAGGAGATGAAATTCAAGTTCGGCGAGGTCGAACTCACTTTCGCCAAGAACTCGGTCATGTACGTCAAGGACATCATGATCCTCGACATCCTGCGTACAAACAAGTGGCAGAAACCGGTCTATTTCACCACCACAGTTCCGCCCTCGAACCGCGCGGGGCTCGACCCCTACCTGACCATGGTCGGCTCGCTCTACAAGGTCAACCCGGTCCGGAGCGAAACCCTGGCCGCCTCCGACTCCAACCTGGCCCCGCTGGGCGAGAACGGAATCTGCCTGGACATCGAGGGCACGCGCCACCTGATCTACGATGTCTACAAATATGATTCGTTCTTCCGCGAGAGCGAGAGCCGCGAGGACGCCGATATCCGTCTGGTGGAACATTTCGCCGCGCCGTTCGCCTACCTGGGCAGCGTGTACCTGCAGCACGGCCAGGCCGAGAAGGCGATGGAGGCCAACCTGCGCGCCCGCTCGTTCATGCAGGAGCGCCACCGCTGGGATTTCGCCCTGGCCTCGCTCTACTGCCGTGCCGGGCAGTACGACAACGCCCTGGCCATGCTCGATTCGTTCGCCACGGCCCAGGGTCAGAACCTCCCGGTCTGGTACACCCAGACCGCCCAGTTAGCGATGAACAACGGCGCTTTCGACCAGGCGGCCCGGTTCGTGGAGAAAAGCCTGGAGCTCGACCCGCATTACCGCGATGGCTACGCCAGCCTTTTCGTGATCCACAAACAGTCCGGCGACAAGGAGAAAGCCGCCCAGGTGCTGGAGCGTTTCATCAAGTCTTTCCCGGATGAGACGGCCCGGGTCACCCCGCTGCTCGAGGCTTACCGCGCCACCGGCCAGATCGACCTGAACACGGCTTTCGGTGTGACCGCGCGCTGATTGTGATGTAAAAACCAACGGACAAGGCCCCTTGCGCAGAGTGAGACTGGACAAGGGGCCTTTTTTCTGGAAGGATCGACCGCGGACCATGCTTTCAGTCTGGCTGCACGGCTGGGCCACGGACAGCCGGGTGTTCGCCCCGCTGACCGGAGCCCTGTCCGCCTCGACCGGAACGCCCTGCCTTCACCCCAACCTGGCCGGCCATTTGCGTCTGGAGCGCCCGGAGCGCTGGGCCACGGTCCTGGCCGGTCACCTGGAGAGCGTGGCGCCGGCAAATGAGCCGCTCGTGCTCGCCGGCTGGTCGCTGGGGGCCATGCTGGCCCTGGAGGCCGCTCCGCTGCTGGGAGACCGTCTGTCCGGCCTGATTCTGCTTTCCGGCTGCGCCCGTTTCATCCGTGAGCAGTCCAACCCCTCAGGCCAGGACCCGCGCGCGCTGCACCTGATGCAGCGCCGTCTGCCCGGCTCGGCTGCCCGGGTGCTGGACGATTTCTACGACAACCTGTTCAGCCCGCGTCAGACAGAGCACCGTCAGCGCCTGCGCGAGGAGCTGGAGCCGGCCTGGCTGGAGCAGGACAAGGCCTGGCTGGCCGCCGGCCTGGAATACCTCCTGCGGACCGACCTACGCCCGCTCCCGGCCGGGATACGGGTGCCAGTGCTGGCCCTCCACGGGGCGGCCGACCGCGTGATCGCCCCGCAACTGGGGCGTGAGCTGGCCCGTTCTCTGCCCGCGGCCCGCTTGATCGAGCTGGAGCGCGAGGGGCACCTTCCGTTCTGGCCCCGCTGCGGGCGGCTGACAGATGAGCTGGGCGGCTTTATCGCCGACGTGGAAAAACTCTGGAGAGACAATGGCTGAAATACGCCTGAACAAGAAAATCCTGGCCCTGCACTTTTCGCAGAACGCCGCGCGCTACCACCGCGAGGCCCGTCTGCAGCGGGAAATCGCGTTCCAGCTGGCCGAGCTGGCTTTCCCTGAGGACGGCGGCGCGCCGACGCGCGACCGGCTCGTCAGCGTGCTGGAGCTGGGCTGCGGGACGGGGTTCCTGACCGGGCACATCCTGCACCGCCTGGCCCCGGAGCGCCTGGTGGCCGTGGACCTGGCCCTGGGCATGCTGGGTCAGGCGCGCCGGACCCTGAATGGCGCCCCCGGCGCCGCGGCGGTCCGCTACCTGTGCGCAGACTGCGAAAAGCTACCCCTGGCCGGGCGCTCTTTCGACCTGGTGGCCTCCAGCACCACGCTGCAGTGGGTGGAATCGCTGGAGGGCGCCCTGGCCGGGATACACAGCCTGCTGCGCCCCGGCGGACGGCTGGTCGCGGCGACCCTGGGGCGCGGCACGTTCCGCGAGCTGCGCCAGGCCTACCGGGTCTCGTCCGGGCGACTGGGCATCCGTCTGGCCGCCTCGCGCTACGGCCCGGTGCTGCCCGGTGCGGAGGAACTGCGCCAGATGCTCTCCGAGGCCGGGTTCAGCGGGGTCACGGTCGAGAGCCGCCCCAAGCTGGAGTTTTTCCCCGGCTGCCGCGAATTCATGCTCTCGATCAAGGCCCTCGGGGCGAGCAACCCGAATTTCCGTCCGATGAGCCTGGACACCGAGCGCCGTCTGCTGCAAGGCGTGATCGACTACTATAACCGCAGCTACCGGGTGGACGGCCAGGTGTTCGCCGGTTACGAGGTGCTGTTCCTCACTGCGGTCAAGCCGGGAGGTGATTGAGAATGTCGCTACGGGGATTTTTTGTCACCGGGACCGACACGGGCGTGGGCAAGACCGCGGTCACCGCGGCGCTGTGTGTGCTGCTCTTCCGCGCCGGGCTGCGGGTGGCCCCGGTCAAGCCGGTGCAGACCGGTGTCACGGCGGGCGAACCGGGCGACCTGGAAATCTGCCTGGAAACCGCCGGGCTTAAGCCCGGCCCGGAGCTTTTGCGCCGGATGAACCCCTACCGTTTCCGTCTGCCCGCCTCGCCGCACCTGGCTGCCGAACAGGAAGGGCAGGCCGTGGACCCGGAGCTGATCCTGGCCGGCTGCCGCGAGCTGGTCCTAACCCACGACTGCCTGCTGGTGGAAAGCGCCGGCGGACTGCTGGCGCCGCTCACCCGCAAATACAGCACGCTGGAGCTGGCCGCGGCCCTGGGCCTGCCGCTGATCGTGGTGGCGCGCGCGGCGCTGGGCACCTTGAACCACACTCTGCTCACCCTGCAGGCGGCGCGCGCGGCCGGGCTGAACGTGGCCGCGGTGGTGCTCAACCGTCCCCTGCCCGGCACACCGGACCGGGTCGAGCGCCTTATCGAGCGGGACAACCGGAGAGTGATCGAGGATACCGGCGGGGTGACTGTGCTGGGACCGCTGCCGCACATCCACGGGGCGGGCCTGGAGCCGCTACCCGGCCGGGAGCTGGCCGCGGCGCTGAACGAGGCCGGGGCGGAGAGCCTGATCCGCTCCCTGCTGACAGGCCGGGCGGACTGAGACGGCTTCAGAACCGCTGAATAGCGTTTATGTCAAGCGGTTAAGTGACAGGACATTGCGGGAAGCCGTTTGTCTTATGCAGGTGCGGCCCCTTGTGGCCGCCCGGACGCGATCGCGTGTGCGTCCGGGCAGAAAAAGCAGAAGGGCACGGCATGCCGTGCCCCTACGAATTTGCTATTGGATTGAAGTGAAGCTGTTCTCCCGCCTCTACCGGTTTGTTTCCCGCCCGTGTAAAAACACCTTCGACATCGAAACGGTATCAACCGTTCCCGGCGGCCAGTTGCACCGCCTCGCAGAGCAGGGCGAAATCCTCACCGCTCAGGACAGCGCTCAGGGAGAACCGCACCCGGCTTGCACCCTGCGGCACAGTGGGCGGGCGCACCGCGGGCGCGAGCACCCCATGCTCGCGCAGGGCGTTGGACAGGTTGAGCGCGGCCTGGGGGGTCTTGGTGACCAGGGGCACGATCTGCGTGCTGCTGTTCAGTGTCCCGTAGCCAAGGCCGTGCAGGACCTGGCGGAAACGCTCGGACAAGTCGGCCAGATAGGCCCGCCGGTCGTCCAGGGTGGCGGCTATGGCCACGGAGCAGGCCACCGCCGCGGCCAGCGGCGCCGGCGGCGCGGTGCTGAAGATGAAGGGGCGGCAGGTGTTGACCAGGTATTCGCGCACCTCGCGGGTGCAGACCACGTAGGCCCCGGCCAGGCCGAAAGCTTTGCCCAGAGTGCCCAGCACCAGCACGTCCTCGGGCGGAAGGTCCGCCGCCGCGGCCAGCCCCCGTCCCCCCGGACCCAGCACGGCCATGGAATGGGCCTCATCCAGAAGGAACAGCGCGCCGTGGCTGCGGCACAGTGCGGCCAGGGCCGCCACATCCGCCCGGTCGCCGTCCATGCTGAACACGGCGTCGCTCACCACCAGGGCCCGCCCGCTCTGGCCGCTGTCGCGCTCCAGCAGCCCGCGCAGGTGCGCGAGGTCATCGTGACGGAAGCGGTCGAGGCGCGCCCCGCTCAGCCTGGCCCCATCGTACAGCGAGGCGTGGCACAGACGGTCGAGGTACAGGCGGTCGCCGCGTCCGGCCAGGGCCGCGATCACTCCCACCCCGGCGGCATAGCCCGAGCTGAAAGTCAGCGCCGCCTCGGCCCCGTGGAAAGCCGCCAGGGCGGTCTCGGCCTCCTCGTGCGCCGGGGTCGTCCCGCAGATCAGGCGCGACCCTCCCGAGCCCATGCCGCAGCGCGAGGCCGCCTGCGAGGCCGCCTCGGCCAGACGGGGGTCGCCGTGCAGGCCCAGGTAGTCGTTGGTGGCCAGGTTGAGCAGGCTGCGGCCGTCCAAGGTCACCCGGCTGCTGGCCTCGGCGGGCCACAGAGTGCGCAGCACGCGCAGGCAGTCCTTCTCACGCTGGCTGGACAGGTAGTTCGTGATAAAGGCCCATCTTTCATCCATTCAGGAACTCCGGTGGATCGACCACCTCTATGCGTCCAATCGGGTATATTTCCAAAAAAACGGATTCAGCAATCGAATGGTGTAGCGGCAGGCCCCTGTGCCTGCCGTTATATCCGGGCGGCCGCAGGGGGCCGCCCCTGCATTGGAAGCCATATGGCTTGAAAGCACACCGGGCTCATTCGCACTCCCGGTCCTCCAGGCTCCCCGTTCCCAGGCTCAACCCGGCCAGTGCATGGTGGCAGCACAGCTCCGGGTCGGCGATCCCTTCCAGGCAGTACAGCTCGCGGTGGAATGTCTGGCGCTCGAAACGGCTGGTCTTCTCGATCACATCCACCAGGCGGCCGCGCTCGCAGCGCAAGCATTTTTCCGGCTGGCCCTCCAGCCGCACGGCGCGGCGGGTGTCCTCCAGGGCCGGGTCACCCCCGGCCCGGAACCGCTCCGGGGCGCGCTCGCTGAAATCGAAACGCCCGGGGCGTGTGAGCACCAGACGGCCCTCGTCCAGGGTCAGCTCGGCCTCGAACTCCAGCCTGTCGCCGCGGGCCAGGCGCAATTCCTCCTGGCTGCGCCGCGACAGGCGCAGGTAGACATAGTCCTCGAAATGGGTCCAGCCCAGGTAGCACTCGGCGAAATTGACCAGGTAGCCGTGCAACCTGACCCGGCTGTCGCGGGCCAGGACCTCACGGGTCAGCAGCGGCCCCACGTGGTTAACCCGTCCCAGCACCTCGACCCGGCGGCCCAGGTTGTCGCGCAGCCAGAGCTCGAACTCCTCCAGCTCGCGCTCGAAAAGGGCCTGGCCCTGGGCATCCAGAAGGCACACCGGCAGCTTGTGCTCCTTGATGTCGTAGTAGTAGCGGCAGCCAGTGCAGTTCTTCCCCGGGTAGTTGTAGCCCTTGCGGCAGGAGCCGCCCTTGTCAAGCAGACGGCAGCGCCACTGGAAATAGAAACAGCCCTCGCCCAGGCAGCGCTTGACCTTGAGCACGTGGTACACGCTCACCCGGCCGGCGAACGAGTCGTGGGACTGGAGCTTGCAGCGGTAGACATCCAGGCGCTTGTACTGGTTTCTCAACTCGGCACCCTCCGCTGACAGTCTGGACCCGGCGCGCTCTGGTCCGCGCCTGAGCTGAAAAATATACATCCACACACGACGATCAACAGAAAAATGTAGAAAAACCGCCCACACTCCGTTATATTTCTTAGGATATTAACCCCCGAGTTTGAGAAAATGTTGCCGGCCGGTTGGAAGCGCAGTAACGCGCTGCAACGCCCGGCAAGAATTCCTGAGCAGAGGTAACTGTAGACATGGACCCGGTAATCCTCACATCCAACCTGACTCTCGGCCTGCTGGGACTGATATTCGGCGGCGGCCTGGCCTACGCCTCCATCAAATTCGCCGTTAAATCCGACCCACGCCTGGCCATGGTGACCGAGCTGCTGCCCGGCGCCAACTGCGGCGGCTGCGGGTTCCCCGGCTGCTCGGCTTACGCCGAGGCGGTGCTCAAGGGCGAGGCCCCGGTTACCGGCTGCAACCCTGGAGGCAAGGAGACCGCCGAGCGGATCGCCAAGCTGCTGGGGATCGAGATCGGGGATATGACCCCACCGGTGGCGATGGTGCGCTGCCAAGGCGGCCAGGGGATCGCCAAGGACCGTTTCGAGTACCGCGGGATACAGTCCTGCGCCATCGCCCACCGCACCGGCGGCGGCCACAAGGCCTGCCAGTACGGTTGCCTGGGCTTCGGCGACTGCATGCGCGCCTGCGCGTTCGACGCGATCAGGATGGAGAACGGCCTGCCGGTGGTGGACGAGGAAAAGTGCACCGCCTGCGGAGCCTGCGTGCGCGCCTGTCCGCGCAGCCTGATGAAGCTGATACCGGTCACCCAGCAGGTCTACGTGGGCTGCGCCTCCCAGGACAAGGGCAAGGCGGTCAAGGATGTCTGCTCGCTGGGCTGCATCGGCTGCACGCTCTGCGCCAAGGTCACCCCCAGCGGGGCGATCAGGATGGACGGCAACCTGCCGGTGATCGACCCCTCGGGCACCGACCTGGTTATCGCCGTGCACAAGTGCCCGACCAAGAGCCTGGTCGACCGGATCAGCGTGCGGGCCAAGGTTTCGATCGACACCTCGTGCGACGGCTGCACGGAGTGTATCAAGGTTTGCCCGATCAAGGGCGCGATCGAGGGCGAGCCGGCAAAGCGCCACAAGGTGGTGTTCGACAAGTGCATCGGCTGCGGCATCTGTATCCCGGTCTGCCCGCACCAGTCGATCCACGCCGTGGGAGCCTTGGGCTACCAGGACGAGAACCCCAAGCGTACCCCCAAGAAACAGGTGCAGAGCTGATCTCGGCCTGTCGCCTCAAGGGGAATGGAAACCAGGTGAATCTGAACCGCAAGAATGAGTCGGTCGCAGCCTCGGCCTGACTCATTTTTGTTTTCGAGGCACGTGAGTTGGACAATAAAGCCAAAAAACTTCTGCTGCACGCCTGCTGCGCCCCCTGTTCGCCGCACGTGATCCGTACGCTCAAGGCGCAGTACGACCTGACCGTCTATTTCTACAACCCCAATATCCACGGGGCCGGGGAGTACGAGCTGCGCCTGGCCGAGGTCCGCCGTCTGTGCGACGACCTGGGAGTGCCGCTGGTCGAGGGCCCCTACGACCCGGAGCGCTTTTTCGACCAGGTGGGGCCTTTCGCCTCCAGCGGCGAGGGCGGCGAGCGCTGTGTGGTCTGTTTCCGTCTGCGGCTGGACGAGCTCTGCCGCAAGGCCGTGGAGCTGGGTGCCGAGGTCGTGGCCACCACGCTGACCGCCAGCCCGCACAAGAAAGCCGCCCTGGTCAACCCGCAGGGTGTAGCCGCGGCGGCCGAGGCGGGGGGGAACCTGACATTCCTGGAAGAGGATTTCAAGAAAAAGGACGGCTGGCGCATCACCTGCCAACTTGCCCGACCCTATGGGTTCTACCGTCAGAACTACTGCGGCTGTGCATACAGCAAGGCGGAAAGTGAAAAAAGGGACAACTCTGAGCGCCCCGCTGACAGCCGATGAGGTGCTGGACGCCACGGGGCTCTACTGCCCACTGCCGGTGGTGAAAACCGCGGAGCGGATAAAGGAAATGCCGGCGGGACAGGTGCTGGAGCTGATTTCGGACGACGGCGGCATCCAGGCCGACCTTCCAGCCTGGTGCGAAAGCTTCGGCCACGAGTACCTCGGCCTGTTGCGCGATGGAGTGCGCTGGAGGCTGTACGTGCGAAAGAAAGGCGACTCTTGAGCGACCTGTGGCAGACAGCTTACGACCTGGCCCTGCTGCCCGCGTTACGGGCTGGCATCCGCGCCCTGGCCCCGTTTCGCCCCAAGATTTCGCAGGGGCTGGCCGGGCGGGCGGCGACATTCGCCCAGATACGCAGATTCCTGGAGTCCGGGCCGCGGGGGGCCGAGACCGAGGGTGGAATCTGGTTCCACGGCACCTCGGTGGGTGAGTTCCTGCAGGCCGTGCCTCTGATACTGCGGCTCAAAGAGGCGCGCCCGGAGCGCCCGGTCTGGTTCTCGTTTTTCTCACCCTCGGTCGAGGAGCGCGCCCGCGCGTTCACCGGCTGCGACCTGGCGTTCTACCTGCCCGAGGACACCCGTCCGGCCATGCGCGAGCTGATCGCCCTTCTGCGCCCCGGGCTGGTGGTGTTCTCCAAGTTCGACATCTGGCGCAACGTCATCACCGAGTGCCGCGCCGCCGGAGTGCCGACCGCGGTGACCGCGGCCACGCTCTCGCCCGACTCGGGACGGCTGAGCGGGCTTTCCGGCTCGTTCCACCGCAGTTTCTACCGTCACCTCGATCTTGTCTGCGCCATCTCGGACCAGGACGGCGACAGTTTCGCCCGCCTGGGCGTGCCGCGCGAGCGGATAGTGACCACCGGGGACACACGTTTCGACCAGACCTGGGAGAGGGCCGCCAAAGTCCAGCCGGATGACCCGCTGGTGGAGCCGTTCCACGGCTGGGGCGAAAGCCCCGTGTTCGCCCTGGGCAGCACCTGGCCCACGGATGAGGAGCACCTGTTGCCGGCTGTGGCCGCGCTTGCCGCCTCGCACCCCGAGCTGCGCTTTGTCCTTGTCCCGCACGAGACCACACCCGAGCACCTGGAGAACCTGCGGCGTTTCCTGAACGGCCAGGGACTGAGTTTCGAAACCTACAGCTCGTTCAATGCCGGGACCGGGAACGCGAAGCGAGTGGGCCCCGCCACCCGCGCCGTGGTAGTGGACCGGGTGGGGGTGCTGGCCGCGGTCTACCGCGCGGCCGCGCTGGTCTACGTAGGCGGCAGTTTCGGCAAAGGTGTGCACAACGTGATGGAGCCGGCCTGTTTCGGCCTGCCCGTGCTGTTCGGGCCGAATCATCTCAACAGCTACGAGGCGCGCCTGATGCTGGCCGCTGGCGGCGCGGCCGCGGTGGATTCCAGCACTGCGGCGGTGGACGCGGTGGAAAAGCTCCTCGCGGACCCGGACACATGCAAACAAGCCGGGGCGTCCGCCCAACGCGTTGTCCGGGACAACCTGGGCGCCACCGGGCGCACGCTGCACGAGCTGGCCTCACGTTTCAGCGTGGCCGCTGTCTGAAGCCTGTTCCATTTCCAGGTGTGACGCTGTAGGGGCGGCCCCCTGTGGCCGCCCGAATCCTGGACGGCAGGCACAGGGGCCTGCCGCTACGCAGACCGATCCCAGGAAAACGCATTGCCAATAGATCATTATAGAACGACAGCAGATCGGACCCAATTGTGGCCCCTCCCATGACAACCCGGGAAAGCCGGACTCAGCCCCCGCTGGTGGGGTTCATCGGCTGCCCGCCCGAGGACCGGATGGCGCGCTGGCGCGGCTGCGCTCTGGTGGACCTGGACAACGTGCAGCCGGGGGTGCGCTCCGGCCGCTCCGAGGCCTTTCTGCCCGCCACCACCTGCCGCATAATCAAGCGCATCCTGGACAACGCCCTGGCCTTGAAGCCATCCGTTATCGTGTTCGACGATGGCTACAGCAAGTGCGACAACGCCCGGTTCCTGGGCCGCCTTCTGGCCGACCTTTTGCCTGAAACACAGCTTGTCCGTACGCAGAACGACAACCTGATCGGGGCCGGGGTGAGGGTCTGCGACAGCACGTTGCCGCTGGCGCAAAAAGTGGGGCTTATCCTGGACGGGATCGTATCCCCGCAGGACCTGAGCGGGCTTCAGGCGTGTGCGAATCCGCCCGCGGCGTTCTGGGGTGTGCCCTGCGCGGATGATGAGGTCTATTCGCTGTTCCCGGTCGGGACTCAGGTGCTGGGCTGGCTGCGTTGCTTCGAGAACCGCACCCCGGCCGACCTGGACCTGGAGTGCTGGGTGCCGCAAGGGGTGCCCACCGTGTTTTTCGCCCAGACTTTCTGCAGCAAGAATATCCTGGCCCGTCACCTGGCGGCCCGTCACAACGGGCTGTATGTTGACATAGACGGGGCGATCTCGCGCTCCGAGCGAGCCAAGATCGAGGCGTTCCTGCATTTCAGGGCCAGCGGAAGGTAGAACAGTCATGCCCAGAACAACACACAGAATAATATTCGAGGATGCCTCGACCCTGGCCGGACAGATCAGTGCGGGGGTGGACCTGGTCCTCACCTCGCCACCCTACCCGATGATAGAGATGTGGGACGAATGCTTCTCCTCGCAGGATGGAGCTATACGAGGGCTGCTGGAGCAGGCTGACGCGGAGGGGGCGTTCGAGCGCATGCACCGGCTGCTGGACCGGGTGTGGCGGCAGTGTATCGCTGTTATAAAGGACAACGGCTTCATCTGTATAAACATCGGCGATGCGGTCAGGACATTCAACGGCGATTTCAAGCTGTTCCCAAACCACTCCAGAATAACCTCATTCTTCCACGAAAACGGGTTCCATCAGCTCCCGTCGATTATCTGGCGAAAGCCGGCCAATTCGCCCAACAAATTCATGGGCTCCGGCATGCTGCCCGCCGGAGCTTATGTCACGCTGGAGCACGAGTACATCCTCATTTTCCGCAAAGGCGGGAAAAGGCTGTTCGAGACCGAGTCGCAAAAAAAAATCCGGCGGGAAAGTGCAATTTTCTGGGAGGAAAGGAACAAGTGGTACTCGGATGTCTGGATGGACCTTAGGGGTATCTCGCAGAATCTGACCAACGGATCAAGAACCCGGAGCGCCGCTTTTCCCTTCGATCTGGCCTACCGTCTGGTAGCGATGTATTCCGTGAAGGGTGACCTTGTGCTTGACCCGTTTGTCGGCACTGGGAAAACCACTGCGGCCTGCATGGCCCTGGGCCGCAACAGCCTGGGGTTCGACCTGGACAAGAGCCTGCAAAACGAGCATGCCTATCTGGCAGATGATATCGTGAAGTTGGCCAACACATACAACCATAACCGTCTGCTTCAGCACCTTGATTTCATCTCCAACTGGAGCAACAAGGCCAGCCATCAGAATATCTACTACGACTTCCCGGTGGTGACAAAACAGGAGTCGGAGCTTTATCTCAATCGGCTTTCCGTTCTGACAACAACCGTCGAGTTTATTGAGATACAATATGATGAGCCAGGCTTGACTGAGCTTCTCGAAACTCAACCGATAGCGAATCACACCTTTGAAAAGCACAAAAACCGGATGACAACCAGTCAGCAGACTGAACAGCGCAGCCTTATATAGATAGTCTTTCTATTTCCGCCTTTATTTTCTGCAAGACATCTTGATTCACAATTTCTTTCTTTTTGCCCACGGCTCGCGAATAGACAAAAAACACCTCCCCCCCGAACTGAGCCTTGAATCGTTCATGATTTCTTCTGTGCATTTGCTCCCATTGATAGTCATTTATCGATTTACCGGTCGCTACCGGTTTGATCTGTATTCCAATGTGCCTCTCACCGATCCGGATGAAGAAATCGACGTTGTATGTGCGGTCCCATTCATCCGGGGCAGGCTCGATACTGACTCCCAAAGCTTGTTCAAGCTGCCCGTATACAGTTTCAACCTCGGTCCGGTAGCCCTCATAAGTACGGTTCAACACCAGATTGAAAACATAATCGATGCATTCCTGCTCTTTGATGCTGAAAAGCTCACTCTTTACCACCTCGGAAAGCTTCACGTAGAGTCGACGCCCCAGATCCTCCAAGTACTCGTGGCTGATCCTCTGCCCGGATTTCTTTTTCTGGACGGCACTCTCGAAATAAAACTGCTCCCACTCCTCAAACTCACGGGGTGCACGCTTCCGGATTAGCTCGGCTACAGGCCCGACCGATGCTGCCTTGTTCAGACCTCAGCGATTCATGGCGTAATTCAGCAGGGTTTCCCGCTTGAACTTGCGGTTCACGCCCTCACAACCAGTCAGCCATTCCTCTTCCATTCAACAACTCCGGTTGAATGTGAGTCCTTTGAATGTGCATGAGAGAAATCTCTCTACCGTCCCGGCAGGATCTGGGCGTTGCCCTTGACCGGCTCGCCGGTGCCCAGGCGGTAGGACTCCAGCAGCACCACCACGCTGCCGAAATCCAGGTCGCTGGTCATTTTCACTGGGATACGGTGCTCGTCGTCCGTGATCCAGATCAGCAAATCGCCCTTGTGCTCGAACAGCCCCCCGCTGCGAATCTGCGGCTCCACCACCCAGCAGTTGAACCGTCCCACCGGCACGTCCACCCACTCCTTGCGCAGCACCGACACCTTGAGCGGGTTGCCCTGCTTATCGGTGAACCCCTCTAACAGAAGGCCTTGCCCCACCTTGAGGTCCAGGGTGCGGAAATAGTAGAAGATGGAAAGTTCATCCTGGGCCTCGGGCGGGATTTCGGTGGTGTCGCCGCGGGCCAGGTCGTAGCGCAGGCCGTGGTCCTGGTCGTAGATCAGCTCGCGGTTGCGGTGATGGCCGCCCTCGCGCTGGATCTTGGTGTACTTGCGGCTGCACAGGCAGCGCATGTCGATCAGGGTGAGGAAATAGTCACGCACCGGGTAGAGCAGGTCGATGGTCTTGTTCGACTGTGCCTCGGCCACTACGCGGTAGCAGGGGTCGGCGCGGAACGAGTCGATCCCTGCCACCTCGAGGTAGGCCGCGCCGATATTACCCACGGTCCAGTTGACCGAGAACTCCAGGCGCTCTCCCACCTTGAAAGGGGTGGGCGGGAAAGACTGTTCCCCGGCGCCGCAGGCTGCAGAAAAGGTCAGGCCGCTCAGCAGGACCAGCACACCGATGACCGCTCGCATATTCCTCCTCCGGGTTGGGACATCCGCCCCAGACAGGGCGGCGCATGTCCGATTCAGCTTGCGCTCTCTCCGGTGTTGGACGATCCCTGGCCGTCTTTATTCGCCGGGCGGCGGTGGCGGCGGCGGCGGCGCGACTTGGGTCTCGGCTCACCAGTCTCGTCATGAACCTGGGCCTGGGCGGCCGGCGCGGTCTCGGTTTTCTTTTTCTCGCTTCGCTGCGGCTGGGGCTCTTTTTTCTCCCGGGGCTTCTGTTCCGTCTGACCATCGGCGGCCTGGACAGCGCGCGCCTCGCCGGAACTCTTGCGGCGGCGACGGCGACGGCTGCTGCGGCCCTCGCTCTTTTCCTCGGCCTGGGCCCCCCGTGCCTGTTGCGTGGCGGCTTTCTCCGGGCGGTCCTCGGTCTCCTGGGGGGCCGGGCGGCCCTCGGCGGCCGGACGAGGCTGCTGGGCAGGGAGGCTTCCGCTTAGAGCCTTCGAAAACAAGAGCGAGCAGGCCAGTCCGAACGGCGAGAAACGGCTTTTGCGGCGCGAGATGCGGCGATGTTTGACTCTTATTTCCATGACCTTGCGGCTGAACGGCAGCAGGCTCAGGAAAAACAGGAGCGAGGCGGCCTGCGGCGCGGCGGTGCCCATCCGTCCCAGACGCGCCAGCTCGCGCTCGGCCCGCGACAGAAGGTGCAGACGGCAGCCGCGGAATGTGGTCAACAGGTCCGCTGCGCCCTGCGCGGGCTCGAGGCCCTTGAAGCGCAGGATACGGCGCACCAGCCACTGGGCCAGACGGCGGGAGCGCGGCATGCGGCGGCTATCGGTGAAAGAGTCGGCGCTATAGAGGTCCACGTTGCGGTCGATCTGCTGGGCCATTTCCTCCAGGCAGGCCAGATCGACCGGGAAATCGCCGTCCAGTATCAGGAAAAAATCACGCTTGGGGCTTTCGCTCTCGCGCAGGGCGAGGCGGATGGCCTCCAGCAGGCTGGGGCCGTAGCCCTGCCTGCGTCCGTGGTCGATCACGCTCAACTGCGCCGAGGCCAGGTACTGGGCCACCACCGCGGGTGACTCGTCCGTGCAGCCGTCCAGAGTCAGAAACACCCGGTACTCGAAGCGCAGAGCGCGCATCAGCTCGCTGATCCGGTAGAGCAGGATTCCCACGGTCTCCTGCTCGTTGAAAACCGGGATGAAGAAAAAGATTTTCGGTCTCATAATCCCTGTCACGCATCGGTAGTCTGGAACTGGAGTTCGTGCAGCCGACGGTAGAGGCCGTCCCGCGCCAGGAGGCTGCGGTGGCTGCCGGACTCGACGATACGGCCCTCGCTCAGCACAATGATCCGGTCGCAGTGCTGGATGGTGGAGAGACGGTGGGCGATGACCAGGCTGGTGCGGCCTTTCATCAGGCGCTCGATCGCCTGCTGCACAAGCAGCTCGTTCTCCGTGTCGAGCGAGGAGGTCGCCTCGTCGAAAATTAGAATCTGCGGGTTCTTCAGGATCGCCCGTGCGATTGCGATCCGCTGTCTCTGGCCGCCGGAGAGCCGCGTGCCGCGCTCGCCGATGACCGTGTCGTATCCTTCCTCCATCTGGCAGATGAATTCGTGCGCATTGGCCGCCCGGGCCGCGTCCTCGACCGCGCTCTGCGCTGTGTCGCTCAGACCGTAGGCGATGTTGTTGCGCACGGTGTCGTTGAACAGGATCGTCTCCTGGGTGACAATCCCGATCAGGCTGCGCAGGTCGGCCAGGCGGATTTCACGCACGTCCAGCCCGTCAACGCTCAACCGTCCCACGCTCACGTCGTAGAACCTGGGGATCAGGTCCATCAGGGTGGATTTGCCGGCGCCCGACGGCCCGACGATGGCCACGGCCTCGCCGCAGTGGATTTCGAGGTCGATGCCGTGCAGGACCTCACCGCCCTCGTCATAGCTGAAACTGACCCCCTCGTAGCGGATCCCGTCCCTGAAAGCTTCCAGGCGCAACGCCTGCGGCGCGTCGACAATCCGGGGCGGAGTGTCGAGGATGGCGAAGATGCGGTCGCAGGCAGCCAGCCCCTGCTGCATGACGTCGTTGAAATTCCCGAACACCTTGATCGGGCTCATCAGCATCATGCTCACCATCAGGAAGAACAGGAAATCCTGGGCCGGCATCTGCCCGGCAAGCACCTGACGGCCCCCGTACAGCAGGAACGCTCCCCCGGCCGAGGCCATCAGGACCTCGGTCAGCGGCGAGGAGAGTGCTCCGTACTTGTTCGTGCGCTGGAATTCGCGGTAGAAATGCTGGGTCTGGTCCGCGAACTTGCGGCGCTCGAAGTCCTCCATGCCGAAAGCCTTGACCACCCGTATCCCACTGACTGTCTCCTGGAATATGGCGGTGATCTCCCCCATCGCGTTCTGCAGCCAGAGGTTCTTGCGACGCAGCTTCTTGGCCACCCAGGTGACCAGCACGGCCATCGGCGGTATCAGCAGGAACGCCATCAGGGTCAGCTTCCAGCTCGTGACCAGCAGCATGGTCACGAACACCATCAGTTGTCCCGCCGCCATCAGCACCTTGGAGAAGCTGTCGGTGAGCATGCTGCGCACCATGCCCACGTCGTTGGACATGCAGGAGATCAACTGGCCAGTCTTGTTCTTGTGGAAAAAATTGAGGGACAGAGCGTGCAGATGGTTGTACAGATCGTTGCGCAGGTCGCGTACCACCAGTTGCTCGAGCGAGCGGCTGAGGAAACGCTGGATGTAGTCGAAGACGTTTTTGAGCAGGAACAGGCCCACCGTGATCACCACGATCCGGCTGAGCACGCTCAGCGGATCGCCGCGCAGGATAAAGTCCTGGAAAGAGCGCAGGTACTGGTGGAAATCGAAAAAGCCGCCGCCGGTCAGGTTTTTGCTCACATCCGTCTTGTCGGACTTGAATAGCACGCTCAGCAGCGGCATGGCCAGGGTCAGGCTGGCGCCCGCGCTCAACGAATAACCGCCGATTGCGATCAGAGTAGCGCTCAGACGGAGCCAGTAGGGTTTGAGGTAGGCCAGCAGTCGCCAGTATTCTTTCAACACGTATCTCCTGTAAATTCTATAACATAAGGAATTGCAGGAATATACTCAGCGAAAGGGTGAAAGTCAAGCCGCGCGGCCGGCCCACGGCCCATTGACAGGGCTGACACGCCAGGCTAATTTCCTCTGAACTCCGCTGTTGTCACCCTTTACCGACCGGGGCCACATGACCCGTTTCGAACGCCTGACCGCACTGCTTGTCCGGAACCGTTACTCCGCGCTGACTGTCCTGTGCGCGCTGCTCTACCTTCCCAACCTGGGCGGGTACCGTCTGTTCGACGTGGATGAGCCGCGCTACGCAGCCACGGCCCAGCGCATGGTGCAAAGCGGCGACTGGTGCGTACCCTATTTCAACGGCGAGTACAGGTTCGAAAAGCCGGTGCTGACCTACTGGCTGATCGGTGGGGCGATCGTGCTGCTGGGCGACGGGGAGGCGGCGGCGCGGTTCCCCGCGGCAGCCTGCGCCACCGGTACGGTGCTACTCACCTGCCTGCTGGGCACGCGCCTTCTCGCGCCCGGGGCGGGCCTCGCCGCCGGGATGGCCCTGGCTCTTTCGCTCCAGTTCCTGGCCCTGGGGCGCATGGCCCTGACCGACATGCCGCTGACCTTTTTCTTCAGCGCCTGCCTGGCCCTGTTCCTCCTGGCCGACCGTGAGCCGGACCGGAAAAGGGCCCGTCTCCACTGGCTGGGCGCGTTCCTGGCCTGCGGCCTGGCCGTGCTGACCAAGGGCCCGGTGGGGCTGGTCCTGCCGGCGGCGATAGTCGGGGTGTACTGGCTGGCCGCCGGACGGCTGCGGCAGGGGCTGAAAAGCGTGCCCTGGATCAGTGGGACCCTCCTTTTCCTGGCGGTCTGCCTGCCCTGGTACCTGCTGGTGAACCTGCGCAGCGACTGGGAATTCTTCCGCGTGTTCATAATCCGGCACAACATCCAGCGTTTCGCCGGCGAGGTGGCCCCCGGCGGTCAGCACGTGGAGCCGTTCTGGTACTACCTGCCCCTGCTGGTGGCCGGGGCCTGGCCCTGGAGCTTTTTCAGCCTGCAGGCGATAGCCTCCCCGATAAGGCAGTTCCTGCGCAGCACCCGCGCGGAGCGGACCGCCCAGCCCATGCTGTTCCCGCTGGTCTGGTGCCTGGGGGTGGTGCTATTTTTCAGCGTGGCGCGGGCCAAGCTGCCCACCTACATCACCCCGGCCTTTCCACCGCTGATGTTGCTGTTGGCCGCCTACTGGCAGGCTCTTTACGTCAAAGGAAGGATGGGGGCGGCGCTCAAAGCCCCGGCCTGGATCGGGGCTATTCTGAGCGCAGGCGCGGGGGTGTTCCTCATCGTACGCGCCGGCTCGCTGGGCGGGTCGGTGCCGTCCTGGCTGCCCATGCCCGCGGCCGCGGTCTTTGCCGCCGGGTCGCTCCTGGCGCTGCTGTTCGTGCTGCGCCGCAAGCCGGTTGCGGCCCTGTTCGGGCAGGCGCTGGGGCAGATATCCCTGGCCCTGTTTCTCGCTCTGGCCGCGCTGCCCGCGGTCTCGGCGCTGCGCCAGCAGCCGCAGGTGGAGCTGATCGAGTGCGCCCGCCAGTACAGCGGGCCGGCCGAGGTGAACCTGGCCGCCTACCGCTACCGGAAGACCGCGCTGGTCTACTATTCCGGCCAGACTGTCACTTTCGTGGAGCCGGGCCAGTGCGCCCGGCTGGACAGCCTGGCCCGTCCGCTGACCGTGCTCACCCGCAGCCGCTACCTGGCCGAGCTGCAGGACAGCCTTCCCGGCCTCGAGCTGATCGCCCGCTCCGCCGACCTGGTGCTGCTGGGAAAGAAATGACTGACCGGAAAAACTGACCTCGCCGGAGCCGGGCCACTTCTTCCACCTGCCGGCCCCACCATTCATCAACACCATTATTTACAATCACTTACAAGACAACACCCTTTGTCCAGTTTCTGGTACGCAACTTGCCTAACTCCGGGCAGGCATTCACCAATCCCTCTTAACAATCGCCTGACACGGAGGTTATAATGGCGCGCATGAAGTCAGTGGCCAGGGAGATCAAAAAGTTCGACAAGCTCGACACCAAGTTCGGCATCGTCACGGTTCTGGAACGCAAGCAGGGCAAGATCATGGTTCTGATCGACGATGATATCACGGCGACTTTCAACGAGAAGGAATTCTTCAGCGATTTCGTCCTCTGACGGATCGGGCCCCTTCTCTCGATCAATTCCTGGCCACAGCGCAGCAGCCCCACCCGGGACCGCGGTCGGACGGAGCGGTCCCGCCCGAGCCGGTGCAGGTTGCGGCGCCGGGAGTTTGTTGTTTTGATTTGACATTTGTGTATTGTTTACAGTATTATTCCGCAGTTTGATTTTTGCATCCCGTCACTCCCGCTTCTTTCGTCCCCAAGGCAGCGCAACACAACCGGGTCTCGGAAAATGGTCTATTACTATTCGGTCGCGGTTGTTCTCGGTATCTGTATCCTGCTTTTCCTGCTGATCGTGTTCCAGCGCAAACGCGAGGAGGAGTGCAAGCGACGGGAGATGGAATACCTCACCGCCCAGCGGCGGCTGGAATCCTCGCGCGAGCAGCTCAACTCCCTGCGCAAGAAAACGTACGACGCGGAGAACCTGCTCAACGACAACAAGCACTATTTCAACACCAAGCGCGAGGAACTGGTCCAGATCGCCAAGCAACTCAAGAATGTGGAGGAAGAGCGCGACAAGATCCGCCACACCCTGGACGAGGGGGCGGTGCCTGAGGGCGAGCGCAACCTGCTGAACAACCGTCTCAAGCTGGCCGAGGACAAGCACGCCGAGATCAACGCCCGGGCCACCGAATTGCAGGAATCGGTCAAGAAGCTGGAGCTGGCCACCCTGGAAAGCGACAAGCAGATTGTCGCCCTGCAGAACCAGATCGCCCAGGCCGAGAGCGAGTTGGAGTACAACAAGGAACTGGTGCGAATCAAGGAAAAACTGGTTCAGAAATAGACCCGCCCGCCAACCTGTCCGAACACACCTCATCCACCCAAAGCTGCGCCCTGACCGGAGAACCATTCACGCATCCGGGACCGCTCTTCGTTTTCCCTCTCATACCATTTTCAGATTACGGATTGACGCTGTTCCCAAATGAGGGAAGGTGCACATTAAGAGCCAATCCCCCCGCTTTCCCCCCCTTTCTCAAAGGGGTGCCAGGGCAGCTTTGTTAGGAAGTTGCAGGGAAGGGCGTAAAAAAGATAGGCGGGCACGGCATGCCGCGCCCCTAAGCGGAAATGCGGATGTTTACGGCACAGCGCCTATCCAGGTCTGCGGCGGCTTGACTGCCTTCGTGAATAGCTTCTGTTTCCGGGCCTTGTTCCCAGCGGCCCGCAGGGCCGTCCGGGGCCGTACTGTCCGAGCCCCGCACGAGAAGCGGAGTACACTCCCCCGTGCACAGCGGAGGCAGATGAAGCGGAGTCAGGCGGGCAATCAGCGTCAGCGTCGCCCCGCAACACTGGCAGCGTGCAGAGAGGCGCCGCGCACACCGCGGGAGGAAGAAAAGCCGAGGCCAATGCGAGTTTACGGCCCCGAAGCGTCTTTTGGTCCTTTTCCACAAGCCGGAAAAGGACAAGACAGTAGTTGCCTGTCGATTCCGGGATGCAAGTTCCTAAGCCGGACATTAATGGGATCGAGGGGATTTCCTTATTCCGCTGATATTTTTTGTCTATTCTGAATATGGATACGGTGTCAGGCGCTTTTCACGAGACTGCGGCTGCGCCGCACCAGGAACCAGCCCAACAGCACCAGGGCCAGCGCCGACAGGGCATCCACCAGAGCCGCGCGAGCGCTTCCGCTGAGCAGTCCGACCAGGGCCAGAGCCGCGCCGATGGCGCCCAGTATCCAGCCCACGACCCGAAACGGCGAAGGCGCCGCCGAGTCCTCCGGCGACTGCGCCGCTGTGGCCGTGCCGCCTCCCTCATCGCCGAACGCTGCTCCACTTTCGCCCCCGCCGCGCAGCACGCGGTCGAAAAGGTCATCCACCCGCGCCTTGACCGCCCCCCGTGCGGGACGGAACCAACCCACGAGCAGGAACACCCCCGCGGTCACGGCCACGTTGCCCAGGACAAAGGGAGCGTAGGACCAGCCCAGGCCATACTTGGCGAGTGCGCCGAAAGCCAAGCCGCTCAGGCAGGAGGTGATCGCCGCCCCGGGGCCCGGACGGCGTATCCAGATCCCCAGCAGGATCGGGATCGTGGTGGGCCCGCCGATCATCCCCAGGATCGTCATCATCACACCGAAAGCCCCGCCCAGGCGCTCCACGCTGGCCGCCACGAGCAGGGCCAGGCCTCCCACCAGAAGGGTGTTAATCTTGCCCACCACGGCCAGGCGGGTGGCGCTGGCCTTGCGGTTGAGCAGACGGTGGTAGAGGTCGCTGGTCAGCACGGCGCCGTAGATGTTGTAGTCCCCGGCCAGCGAGCTCATGGTCGCCGCCATCAGGGCCACCGCCACCAGGCCGATCATGCCCACCGGCAACAGGTCGACGCAGAGCTTGATGTAGCTCGTCTCCATCAGCGAGGTCCCGGCCATCAGGGCATCCCCGTACAGCACCCGGCTTATGAGCGGCGGCCCGATCACCAGCGGGAAAAACAGTATCCCCAGCCACATCGAGAGCTTCGCGCTGCGGCGGGCATCCCTCGGCGTGGGCACGGTGGTGTAGCGCTGGACCAGCGAGAAACTGCCGTTGTACAGCAGCGGAGTCATCACCCACATGGCCACGAAAAACCAGATCGTGAAATCGCCGTTGTAGCTGTCGAACGGGTGGAATATCTTGAAAAACCCCTCCGGCGCCCCGGCGGCCAGGCCGCTCAGCCCCCCCACTTTCGCCAGCCCCACCGGCAGCACCACCAGCAGCACCAGGGCCAGGATGATGAACTGGACCAGGTCGGTGATCATCACCGCCCAGAGGCCCCCGAGCATCGTGTAGCCCACCGTGAGCAGGCTCAGGCCCAGGATGCTGGCCCAGAGCGGCACTCCGAACACGAAACCCAGTATCTTGGCCGTGGCGTAGCACTTGACCCCGTCATCCCCGATGCGGAACGGGGTGACCGACCAGGCGAACACCTGGCGCGTGCTCAGGCTGAAACGTGTCTCCATGAACTCGGGCACGGTGATCACGCCGGTCTTGCGCCAGCGCTCGGCCCAGAGAAACATCCCGACAAACCAGGCGAACGACATGCCGTAGAGAACGTGCACCAGCGGGGCCACTCCCAGGCGGTAGACCTGCGAGGCCAGGCCCACGAACACGTAGGCGCTGAACGCGCTCATCCAGGCGCTCACCCCGGAGAGCCACCAGGGAATGCGCCGCCCCCCGGCGAAATAGTTGATCCCCTTGCGGCTGAAACGGATGCAGTAGATGCCGATGGCCAGCATCAACAGGCTGTAGACCAGGATCATGGCCCAGTCGCCGAGACGGAGGTTCTGTTGCAAAATGCCTCCAGCGGGCTGAATGGAGCGTAGCGGGAAGGAAATTCAGGCGTGGATCGCATCTGTCACCGGGCGAATTTACCACTCCCGCGGCGTCGGCGCAACAAAGGCCTGCGGCGCACCCGGGGCAGCGGCCTTGCGCCCTGCCGGGGCAGGAATTAGATTTGCATCCGAACTTATACCGCAATCCTGCAAGGAGCCGACCGTGGACTGTAAAAATCTCAGCTCCAACCTGAAAGACTGCAACTGCACCTACGAGCCATGCAGCCGCAAGGGCAAATGCTGCGAGTGCATCGCCTACCACCGCCGCAACGATGAGCTGCCGGCCTGCTATTTCAGCGCGGCCCAGGAGCGGACCTACGACCGCTCGATTGTCTATTTCGTGCGCTGCAACCAACGCTGAGCAGCCTGCCGCGGCCTGAAACCGCACTGAGGGGAGACACATTGGATCGGATACGAGCAGCCGTAGTGGGTGCGGGCTATATCAGCGAGGGCTACCACTGCCCCGCGCTCAAGCGCCTGACCCAGAAATACCCGGGCCTGGAGTTGGCCGCGATCTGCGACACCTCGGCCGTCAGGGCCGAGACCGCGGCCGCGCGTTTCGGGTTCGCCGCCTGGTACGACAGCCCGGATGAAATGCTGAAGAAAGAGAAGCTGGACGCTGTCTGGGTCCTGGTGCCGCCGGCGGTGATCCCGGAGGTCGCGCTCAAGTTCATCGACCGCGAGATACCGCTGCTGCTGGAGAAGCCCCCGGGGCTCGGCAGCGCGGATGTCGAACGCCTGATCGAGGCGGTTGAGAAAAAGAAACTGACTCATGTGGTGGCGCTTAACCGCAGGTTCATCCCCCTTGTGCAGCGGCTCAAGGAAATAATCAGCGCCCCGGGCGCCCCGGCGCTGCACGCCGTCGAGGGCCAGATGCTGCGCTGCGGGCGCACGGATGCCGATTTCGGCTACAGCACCGCCGTGCACGCCATCGACACCCTGCGTTTCCTGGGTGGCGATGTCTCGGCCGTGGAGGTGCGCAAGCTGGAGCTGGCCGGCAATGTGCGGCCCTCCTATTTCGTCGATTACAGCTACCGTTCCGGGGCGCACGGACGGCTGACTGTCCTGCCCGAGGCCGGCCTGGCCCTGGAGCGCTACACAGTTCACGCCCACGGGGCCACCACGATCCTGGAATGCCCCCTGGACTGGACCGTGGACTACCCGGGACGCCTCCTACACTACAACGGACGGGACCGGCATTTCGTGCAGGACAGCCGAGTGTTCCCTCCCGGCGACCCGGCCGAGGTGACCGGTTTCCTGGGCGAGAGCCAGCATTTCATCGACTGCCTGCTCAAGGGAGCGACACCCTCGCCCTCGCTGGCCGAGTGCCTGCAGTCGATCCGCATCGCCGAATGTGTGATGGCGGGCAAGTCGGCGCGGTTCTAAGTCCCCAAAAACATATAGGGGCGGGTTTGAAACCCGCCCCTACGCTATTTTCGGACCGTTTCTTCCCCGTCGCGATCCTGTCAGACGATAAGCCCAGAGAGCCGGCCAAACCTCCCCCTTTTTCAAAGCAGGGGGAGCGAGGGGGATTTAATCTCCTGAATCGGGCACGGCATGCCGTGCACCCACATCCGGTCTTTTGGATTACGAGGCAGGCTCTTCTCCCTCTCAGCCCACCTTGACCCGCGCGGCCACCGCGGGCCGTCCGAAAGTGACCTCCTGAATCTCCGAGCAGACACAGTCGCGGTGCGCGCAACGGATCGGACGCATGTTCAGCATGTCCACCTGATCCATGGGCACCAGCTTGCCACACTGCGAGCACTGCCAGCCGGTGACATGCCCCTTGCGCAGCACGTCCTTGATGAACCGCACGAACACGTCCATGGTGAAAGCCTTGGTCAGCAGGCCCACCGCCCCGAGGTCGAGCACGTGGCTCACTCTCTCGGCGCAGTTCTGCTCGCTCACCGCCACCAGCGGTATCTCGCCGTGATTGTGCATCGCAGTCAGAAGGTCGTCCACCGAGGCGCCGCTCTGGGCCTCGGTCTCCAGGCTGAGCAGCACCATGCGGATACGGCCCTCGTTGCGCGGGCTGGTCACGTAGCTCAGGGCCTTGTCCAGGGCGGTGAAGCCCATCGGGTTGAAGCCGGAGACATAGTTGACCACTGCCAGGGACTCCATCTCCACGTAGGCCGGGTCGCTGTCCACCAGGACAATCATGTTGGCCTTGGAGTGGCGGCCGGCCTGGGATTCCTCCTCAACCCGGCGCTCCTCGCGCTCGCGCTGCGCCTGGGGAGAGTGCTGGTGCTGACGGCCCCCGCCGCCGTTCTCGGGCTGCCGGCCCCCACCGCCGCCCTGACGGTTCTGCTGCGGCTGCGGTTGCGGGTGGCCGCCGTTCGGCTTGCCCTGGGCCGGCTGGTTGTGGTTGCCGGGCTGGCCCTGCTGCGCCTGGGCCGCCATCTGCTCGCCGCTGTTGTGTTTGCGGTTTCTCTGCGAGCGCCGTCTGCGGCGGCCGGAACGGCCTCCGCCTGCGCCGCCGCCCTGCTGCTCGCCGCCCGCTGGCGCACCAACCGATTTATCTGGATGCAATTTTCTGTCCTTGCTCATTGCAGGTATCTCTTCTCGAGGATCGATTCACGTTAAGGGTGCGGCCACTGAGCCACCACACCCCGGGCCTCCCCGGTTTAACCTCCGCCGCCGCCCGAATGTATCACCCGAGGTAGTCCCAGGTCGAAAAACTTCTCAGACTGCCATCATGAAACTCTTGTAAGGCGATATCTTCGCCTTGATTCCCTCGAAAACCTCGCGGTTGAGCGAAGTGTCGGTCTGAAGCACCGCGATGGAACGACCCTCCCGGTCGGTGGTGAAACGGATGTTCAGGATATTCAGCCCGGCGCTGGACAGGGCCAGGCTGATGTCGTTGATCAGGCCGATACGGTCCTTCTGGTAGGTGAACAGCATGTGCCCGCTGGGGATCAGATCCAGGTTGACGAACGAGTCGATCCGGTTGATCTTCAGCTCGCTCTCCGGGGTGATCGTGCCACGGATCGAGGTTTCGAGGTACTCCTGTTTCTTGGACAGGATGTCGATGGTGATCGACTCGCCGTAGCCCTTGCTGTCGTCCGGCACGCGCTTGACCACCAGGATGCCGCTCTCCTCGGCGCGCTTGATGGCCTCGGCCGGAGAGACCACCTCCTGATGGTAGATGTCCATCAAGCCCTTGAGCAGGTATTTGGTCAGCACGTCGATATGCTTGTTCAGCCGTCCGTAGCAGGTGATCCGAACTTCCTGCGGCTGGTAGCCGCCGATGTTGTAGTGGGCGATCTCGCCGATCAGGCGGGTCAGCTCGAGGAAACGCGGGTTCAGGTCGGGCGGGATGGCCAGGTTGTTGACCGGGAAACACACCATGCGCTTGACCAGGAAATCGCGCAGCTCCTCGGCCGCCGATACCGCGGCCCGTCGGTTGGCCTCGGAGGTGTTGGCCCCCAGGTGCGGGGTCGAGACGAGCCGGTCGGCCAGCACGGCCACGGACTTGTCACCCTCCTTGTCGCCCTCCACGAACACGTCCGCCCCGAAGAGCAGGTCCTCGCGCGCCCCGAACACCTCCAGCAGGGCGGCCTGGTCCACCACCTCGGCGCGGGCCGAGTTGATCAGCATGGCGCCCTTTTTCATCGACCCCAGCAACTGGCCGCCGATCATCCCGCGGGTCTTGTCGTTGAGCGGCACGTGCAAGGTGATGAAATCGCTCTCGGCGAACACCTCCTCCAGCGACTTGATGCTTACACCGATGTCGCGCGCTTTCTCCTCCGAGACAACCGGGTCGAACCCGATCACGTTCATCTCGAAGCCCTTGGCCTTGCGGCTGACCAGAGTGCCGATATTGCCCAGGCCGACTATGCCGATGGTCTTGCCCACCAGCTCGCGGCCCATCAGTCCCGATTTCTCCCAGCGCCCTTCCTTGACCGAGCGGTCGGCGCGGGCCAGACAGCGCGAGCCGGCCAGCATGAACGCGAACACCAGCTCGGCCACCGAGTTGCTGTTGGCGCCGGGGGTGTTCATCACCTGGATGTTGCGCGTGGTGGCGTAGGCCACATCGATCGTGTTCACTCCGCTGCCGGCGCGCACCACTGCCTGCATCTGGTCGGCCGCATCCAGCACCGTCCTGGTCACTTTCTCGCTGCGCACGATCAGCCCCTGGCAGCCCTTGACCGCCTCGCACAACCCCGGTTCATCCAGGCCCGCTTTCACCACCACCTCGATCCCCGCCTCTTCGAGGATACGCCGGGCAACCTCGTCCAGTTTGGTCGCGATCAGGACCCGCATGTGGCTGCTCCTTTTGGTTGATTTTTTATACCGCAAGCCGCATCACAGTGAAGGACTGCAACAGGCTCTCTCAAGCAGTCGGAATGAAAGTGCATTTTCAAGTGACGGATAAATTAATGCCAACCGCGGCCGCAGGAAAGACACTGCGGCTTGTGAACGCTGAGGATTTCCCCACACCCCGGACATTCCCAGCGCTGGTTTTCCTTTTCGACGAAACTTTCGACTCCGTTCAGCCGGATGTTTTCCAGATTTTCCAGCATGCTCATCCCGTATTTTGTCCGGTAGCGCTTGTCAAGCTGTTTCAGACGGGTGCAGGGAAAACTGTCGCAGTTGAAACAGTAGTCGGCCCTGTCTTCCGGTATCCTGCCGCAGTTCAATATCCGGCACCTGACAACGGATTTGAAGATGAAATACCCCCCGCTGCGGCAACCCGGACAGGTGTTCTTGTCTCTGACATAGGCGTGGCAGAGACGGCAGTTCATCCCGCAGCGCGCGATCAGCTCCGGGCCCGCCGCCTCGACAACCCGCTTCGCCCTCGGAGATTTCATGGCTCAGAAAAACCTCGGGCGCCGGGCGGCGCCCCCTGAAAACATTCCCACTTCGTAAAGGACAGGTCCGCTATTTAAGCAGGATCATCTTGCGCACCGCGCTGCGGCCGCCGGCCTCCAGGCGGTAGAAATACACGCCCGAGGCCACCTGCCGTCCCTGTGCGTCCCGCCCGTCCCACTGCACCGAGTGCCGCCCGCCGCCCAACTGCTCATCCACCAGCACCCGCACCGTCGCGCCGCGCAGGTCGTAGACCCGCAGCGCCACTTTCTGCAGCGCCGCGCCCTCCGGCAGGTCGAAAGTGATCGTGGTCGAGGGGTTGAACGGGTTGGGCGAGTTCTGGTTCAGCACCGGAGTTGCCACCCGGGGCAGTTCGGGGCCGGTGCCGCCGCCCAGGACAGTCACCCGGCCCAGGTCGACCGTGCCGCCCGTGCTTCCGGCTAACTCGAAGCCGCTGCGGCTCAGGCTCAGCTCGCGGCCCTCCCGCGTGACCCGCAGGCTGTAGCTGCCCGCGGTCAGGGTGCTGAAAGCGAAATTGCCCTGCGTGTCGACTTTCACCGAATCCACCACGTTGCCCGCGATATGAACGACAGCCGGACTCGTGGAACCGGACATGTCCGAGGCCAGGTCGAGCTTGCCGCTCAGGGCGAAAAACGTGATCTGAAGAGACTGCGCCAGAAGGCGCGTGGCTGCGCCGGTGGTGTCGTTCCAGGCCAGGACCACCCGGTCCGTGCCCAGGATGCTCAGGCAGGGCAGGGCGGCCAGGCGCACTCCGGGCACCTGGAAAACACTGCCGCGCGGCGCGCCAGTCGAATCGATCTTGCAGCCTAACAGGCGGGTCTCGCCGCCCATCTCTTTCTCCACCCAAAGGACGAGATGGTCGCCGTGGCTGTCCACGGCCACGGCCGGATTGGTCTGCCCCACCACGCCGCCCGAGGTGGACAGGCTGCCGAAAACGCCGCGGTAGCCCAGCTCCTGCGGCAGCTCCAGGCTGTCGCCGCGCTCGGAGTACAGGCGGTAGTAAAGGTGCTGGGCGTCGGAGAAGAACTCCTGCCAGACCACGAAGAACCGTCCGGTGAGCGGCGAGGCCACCACCTGCGGCTTTCCGCTGGCGCCCAGGTAATCGGCCTGGACCTCGCTGACCGCCAGCTCGGAACCGCGCGGCGTGCCGCCGGAATTGAACACCTGGGCACGGATGCGCGCGTTGGTCCCCGAGACCGCGCCCTCGCGCCAGACAATCATCTGGTTGCCGGCCGGGCTTGTGGCCAGTGACGCGTACCGTCCGCCGCCGTGGGCCGCGCTGGCCACGCTGCGCACCGAGCCGATCCGGTTGCCCAGGCTGTCCCAGTGCGCCAGGACCAGTTCGGGGATCCCGGCCAGCGGGGTCCAGCGCTCCCAGGCCGCGCTCAGCACTCCGTCCGGCCCGAGCGACAGGCTCACCCCGTCCAGGAAATTCTGGGCCGACTGTTCCAGAGTCAGGCCGGCCTGTTTCAGCGCACCGTCCGCCCCGAACAGCGAGGCGCGCACCCGGTAGCCCGAGGCGCCGCTCTCCTGCCAGCCCACCGCGTACTGTCCGCTCACAGCCCGGGCCACAGTGGGATGGCGCTGCACGGCCGTCTCCGGCTGGAGCGGCTGCACGGCCCCGGAGGGACGGTCATCCGCAGAGAAAGTCAACTGCTGTATCTGGGCCCCCTCCTCCACGCTCTGGCGCTCCCAGAACAGGCTGTAGCTCAGGTCGGGGTGCCCGACCAGGGCAGCGGCCCCGGCCAGCTCGCCCTCGCCCCCGGAAGGGGATATGTGCATCGGGTCTGTGATCAGTCCGCCGGCGCTGAAATTCTGCATCCACAGGTCGGACACGTCGTGGGCGTCATCACCCCAGACCGACACGAAAGTGCCGTCCTGACGGATCGCGTCGACCGGTTGGAGCGCTTTCATGTTCTGCGGGGTTATCTGTCCCTGGCGGCCGCCCTCGACGCCCTCGTTGACGTTACAGACGAAAGACCAGGCCGCGCTGCCACCACCGTCCTGGTTGCGCACCCAGACCAGGGCCACATCCCCGTTCTCGTTGCCCGACAGGGCGGGCTTGGTCAGGGACAGCTCCAGGCCGGCATCCACCACCGCTGGAATCGAGTCCTCCGTGATCCGGGTCGGGGAACGGTTTATCTGCAGGCGGATCGAGTAGAGCTTGAGCTGCGGCACACCGCTGCCGCTCACCTCGACCCAGCTCACCACGAACCAGCTGTAGGTGGAACTGAAAGAGGAGGCGGACACCGCGGGCGGAGAGAGCGCGGTCACCTGGCTCGAATCCTCGGGCAGCATCAGGCGCTGGAGCATCTCGTGCCCCAGGCGGTCGTAGGCGATGACGCGGATGCCGACACTGTCCGGCTGCATATCGCGCCAGGCGGCGACAGTGTTGCCCTTGCGGTCGGCGGCGATGACCGGGTCGAGCTGGTCGCCGGCCGGGGTGTCGTTCAGGCGGTGGGTGCCGACCCACTGGTGGGTCAGCGTGTCCTGGGCGCCGTAGCCCAGGCTGTCCGCGGCCAGGAACCGCGCGCCGTAGACATCCTGGCCCTCGGTGCCCTGGTCCTGCCAGACCAGGTAGACTATGCCGCTGGAATCGATGCCGACCGAGGGGTTCAGCCCGCGTATCCGGCGCGCCACGGCATCGGGACGGGGGTTCTGCTCCACAGCCCCGCCGTTGGTGTCGAACCGCCGGAAATAGATGAAGCTGACAGGCCAGATACCATCCGCCCAGGCCAGCACCGCCTGCCCGTTGAAATCCACGGCCAGGTCGTGGTGGCTCTTGCGGGTGGTCGGGTAGATACTGCCCTCCACGGTCGGCCCCAGGCGTCCGCCTTGACGGTCGAAGCCCTGGAGCAAAATCCGGGACAGGCCCGCCGTGCTGTCGAACCAGGAGACCAGCAGACGGTCCTGATGGTCCACGATCACCGCGGGCCGCAACTGGCCACCCGCCGGATCGAGGGCCACCGGGACATAACCGGGACTGGCGCTCTGCGCCCGCAGGCCACCCGGCCCGGCCGTCAGCCCAAGCAACAGCGCCGCGGCGATTATGAAATTACGGTAACGGATTTTCCCATCCTTTGGCTGTCGGTGTCGATCAAGGCAAACGGACCAGCCGGAAGCCGATATCGATCTCGCGGTTGTCCGGGGCCACGGCGCTGCGGTTGGCGGTGCGGGTCTGATCGATCTCGGTCAAATAGCTGCCACCGCGCACCACTCGGTAGAACTGGTTCTCCAGATCGGTCGAGCCCTGAGGGTCCTGCCAAGTCTGCTCTGTGGCGTAGTAATTCGGGTTGTACCAGTCCAGGCACCATTCCGCGGCGTTGCCGGCCATGTTCAGCGGGCCGAACGCACTGGCCCCGGCCGGGAACGCCTCCACCGGTGCGGTGAACGTGTAGCCGTCACCCCCGTGCTTCACATTCGCCCGCATGGAGAGCGGGATCGCCAGCTCGGTGCTGTCCACCGGCTCGTCCTCCAGAATCGACCAGGGGTACTCGCGCGCGCCACCGCCCCGGGCCACGTACTCCCACTGCGCCTCGGTGGGCAGGGTGTAATGCGCGCCCGTGCGCAGGCTCAGCCAACGGCAGAACGCCACCGCATCCTCCCAGCTCACCCCGATCACCGGGAAATTCGGCTTGGACAGGGCCACACCCGGCCAGGCGCCGATACCGCTCGTGTCCTTGGGCGTGCGGGAATCCCCCTCCTCGCGCCAGAACTCGTAGTACTGCATGTTGGTCACCTCGTAGCGACCGATCAGGAACGAGGACAGGTGCACCTCGTGGGCCGGAATCTCATCCCGGTTGTCGTAGAAGATCGAATCCACAGCCGAGGAGTCGGAGCCCATAATGAAAGTGCCGCCCGGGATGAACACCATCTCCAGGTCGAGGTAGAAATTCTGCCCGGCGCCGGCCACGCGCACCGAATCGATGCCCACGGTGTCGATTGCCACGTGGAAAGTGTCGGCCCAGCCGGTGGTGATCAGATAGAGGTTGGTGTGGCAGACCGAATCTATGCCGGTGGGGGTGAACGTGACCGTGAGGCTGCCGGTCTTGGTGGTCCTGTTGAGGCTGAGGCTGTCCGGGCTGACACGGAAGACGCTGGTGTCGCTCAGGACCAGGTGGACTTTGGCCTGGACCGTGTCGCCGTACTGGACCTGGACTGTCTGGGTGCTGGCCTGGCCGATGAAGGTTGGGGCGAAGCTTATCACATAGGTGGAAAGCTTCAGACCGGCCGCGCTGTACTCGCTCTCCTCGGGCAGGATCGCCAGGTCGCTGTTGCAGCCGGCGCTCAGCAGCGCCAGCAGCAGGAACAGTCCTGCGACCGATCCGGCCGACCGCCTGAGATGCCCGCTCGATACAGGCCGTTCAAATAGATTCATGGACCCGTCTGATCTCTGTAGGTATCCGTCACCAAAGTGGCATCCGCCTGTCCCACAGGAAAGCGGGCCACGGCTCCGCTGGTCGCCGGCCCCTGCCGGACGCAGCAGTAAGATACATCCGCCCGCACGGGGAAGTCAAGGCTTGATTAAATCTTTCAGCATTATTCAACACGCTGAAGTGAAAAGAGTTCCGAAAATCTGCTCATCCGGGGAGGGTGAATTGCTCAAGGGGGGGCGAAAATACACCTGCAAGGCTATGGTGCTCCAACCCGCCGCTTCCTGTAGGTGGGCCGGTCGGCCTGTCCTCCGGGGGGGAGGACAGGCCGTGCTCAGGCGTTGTCCAGCAGGTACTCCAGGGTCATGAGGTTGGCCAGGCACTCCATCGATTCCTCCGGGCTGCCGCCGCAACGGCGACGGCATTCCTCGAGGCACCGGCGTTTGAGCTCCTCCTGACGGTCGAGCAGCTCCTGCTTGATAAGATCCAGATACTCCTGTTCCATACTACGCTACTCCTGAAACAGGCTTTCCAGGCAGGGACTGGGCCTGCCGGAAAACGGGAGGTTAAAGTACTCGGGCCGGAGGCGGGAGCTGTGGCGGGCCTGATCCCGACCCCGGACCGAAAAAGTCCGAACGTTTAAATATATAGTAAATTAGGTCCCAAACACAATACTAAAACAAAAGTTTTTTTGTTCCGGCGCCCTCAGCGGAACTCATCAAGAAGCGGAGTGATATCCCGCTGCGGGACCGTCTGCAGAGCCAGGGGTTCATCTTTGCCGGGGACCACCGCGGGACGTGTTCCACGGTAGAGCACCCCGATCGGGAAACGGTCCTCCCATTCCAGCGATTTGCGGAAAGCCGCCTCGCGGTCCGTGGGATCGTAGGACGGGTCGGCGGTCTCCAGGTCGTAGGCTTTCTCGCGGTACCACTTTAGGGTGTTGACCTTGTTGTAGGTCACGCAGGGCTGGAGTATCTCCAGCAGGGCGAACCCGCCGGCCTGAAGGGCCAGAGTCATCATGCGCACCATGTGCTGCATGTCGCCCGAGTGGGTGCGGCCGACAAAGGCGGCATCCAGGGCGATAGCCACGCCGGCCGGGTTGAACCGTCCGTGCACCACCCCCTCGGGCGTGGTGCCGGTGACAAAGCCCCGGTCGCTGGTGGGCGAGGCCTGGCCCTTGGTAAGGCCGTAAACCTGGTTGTTGTGCACGAAATAGGCGAGGTCGACATTGCGCCGCACTGCGTGCAGGAAATGGTTCCCGCCCTCGGCGAACCCGTCGCCGTCGCCGCCCACCACGATCATTTTCATGCGGCCGTTGACCAGGCGCGCCCCGGTGGCGAGCGGCAACGCCCGCCCGTGCAGCCCGTTCAGGTAGTGGCAGCGCGTGTACAGCGGCAGCTTGGCCGCCTGCCCGATCCCGGAGAACACCGTCACCTCGTGCGGCGGCAGCCCCAGGCCGGTCAGGGCCTGCCTGATGCCTGTGAGGATCGCGAAATTGCCGCAGCCCGGGCACCAGGTGGTCTCGATCCCTTTATAGTCGTTCAAAGTCGGCATGGAAGTCTCTCTCCGGCTGTTCACAGTTTTTCGAGGATGTCCCGCGCACAGAACGCGCGACCGTCATACCTGAGCACCTGATGATCCGCGCGCAGGCCGGTCTCCATCCGGACCAGGCGGGCGAGCTGGCCCAGGGAGTTGCCCTCCACGCTCACCAGGCGGCCCTGGCCCTCCACGGCCTGCCTGAACTGCGCCTCCGGGAACGGCCAGAGGCAGGTCAGCAGGACCAGCGAGGTTTTGGCCCCACCGGCGCGGCGCATCCGCACCGCCTCACGCAGCGCTCCGCCGGTCGAGCCCCAGCCCACCAGCACGGTGTCGGCGCCGTCCTGAAGGTCACACTCCAGGCCGCTCCGGTCGCCCAACTGCTCCAGCTTTCGCCAGCGCTTGTCCACCATGGCGCTGCGCAGGCCGGGCTCCTCGGTGATATGCCCGCTCTGGTCGTGCTCATCCCCGGTGGAGCAGACCAGCGCCGTGCCCTGGCCCGGGAAAGCCCGCGGCGAGACGCCGGACGGCGTGATCCGGTAGCGCAGGTAGTTCTGGCCCGAGGCCAGTTCCTCCGGCCCGGCCAGCACACCGCGGTCCAGGCTCACCTCACCCACGGGCAGCCCCTCCACGGTCCAGTAGGAATCCATCAAGTGGTGGTCGGTCAGGATTATGACCGGGGCCTGCAAGCGGTCGGCCAGGTTGAAGGCCTCGGCGGTCAGGCGGAACGCCGATTCCGGGCCGTCCGGGGCCAGCACCACCCGAGGGAACTCGCCGTGCGAGGCGAACAGGGCGAAAAGCAGGTCCGCCTGCTCGGTGCGGGTGGGCATCCCGGTGGCCGGCCCCGGGCGCTGGGCGTTCAGCACCACCAGCGGAATCTCGGTGCAGCCGGCCAGGCCCAGCGCCTCGCTCATCAGGGCGAACCCGCCGCCCGAGGTGCCGGTCATGCTGCGCGCACCCATGAACGAGGCGCCGATAGCCATGTTGATCGCCGCGATCTCGTCCTCCGCCTGCTCCACCACCACGCCCCGTTCCCGGCCGTGGCGGATCAGATACTCCATCACCGAGGTGGCCGGGGTCATGGGGTAGGCGCTGTAGAAACTAACCCCGGCAGCCAGGGCGCCCAGGGCCACCGCATCCGCGCCCGAGAGGAACAGACGGCCCGCGCGGCCGTCGGGCGGATCGAGCCGCGGCGCAGCCTGGCTGTAAGGACGGCCCAGAGCGTACCCGGCGCGCAGCACAGCGATGTTCTTGTTCACCGTCTCCAGGCCACGGCGCGCGAACGTGGATTCCAGCACCGCCTCCACCACCGGGGTATCCAGGCCCAGCATGGCCCAGGCCGCGCCGGTGGCCACGGTGTTGGCCATGGCGGATGAGCCACTGCTTTCGCGGCAGATCCCTGCCAGGTCGAGACCCAGGAAAGCCGCGCCTGTTTCGGCCTCTTTCACCCGGCCGCTGTCGTAGATCACCCGCGCCCCGTCGTTCAGCTCCCCGCGGTGCAGGCCGATAGTCTCGGCGTTCAGGGCGACAAGGATATCGATCCCCGGCGCGTGACACTGCGCCTCTCCGGTTGTCACCCGCAGCCTGGTGAACGCGTGCCCGCCGCGGATACGCGACTCGAAATCCTGCAGGGCGAACACGCGCCAGCCCGAGCGGGTGAACGAGCGGGCCAGCACCTGCCCGATGGACTGAATACCCTGTCCGGCCTCCCCGCCGATCAGGATCGAAAGCTCTTTGGCCACAGTCTGTCCCCTTTTTATGAAATTATCCGCGCGCACGGTGCGGATTATTCAGCAATCGGCATAAAATTCAACAGGCGCTCACCGCGCCTGTATTTACCAACCGGTCCTTCTTAGATGTAACGTTCTGGAAAACAAAAATCAAGTCGGCGCGGCGCAGGCGGCACAGGGTGCACGGACCGGAGGGCCCTGCGTCGGCACGGGTTTACGGCTCGATCCGCAGGGTGTGAAATTATGCAGATTTATACATTTATTTGCATATTGATAAATCGGTATCAACCTGCCTGCCGGGATGACGGCCTCTCGTTTTCTCTTGTGGCTGCGCGGTCTGTGGAGTAATATTCCTTCAAATCGCACCCTTAATCCGGAGGCAAACACAAAATGGCCGGTATTAACCGTCGGCGTTTCATCGGGGCGGCCGCCTGCACCCCGGCCCTGCTCGGACTTTCGGCCGCCGAGCTGAGCGCGCGCTACGAGGACCCCTCGGGCGAGGGGCCCAGCGTGGGTTTGGTCACCTACAACCTGGCCAAGGACTGGGATGTCCCCACTATCATCGCCAACTGCACCGAGGCCCGGTTCTCCGCGGTGGAGCTGCGCACCACCCACGCCCACGGCGTGGAGGTGGGCCTGAGCGCCGCCCGGCGCGCCGAGGTGCGCAAGCGTTTCGAGGACTCGCCGGTGCGCCTGGCCAGCCTGGGCAGCGCTTTCGAGTTCCACGCGCTCGACCCGGCGGAGCTGAAGAGCAATATCGAGGGGACCAAGGAATACCTGAAGCTGGCCGCGGACCTGGGCTGCGACGGGGTCAAGGTGCGGCCCAACGGCCTCCACGAGAAAGAGGGCGTGCCGCGCGAGAAAACGATCGCCCAGATAGCCCGCAGCCTGGATGAGGTCGGCTCTTTCGGCGCCGACCTGGGCGTGGAGGTGCGGGTCGAGGTGCACGGACCCCAGACCAGCAGCTTCCCGGTCTACCACCCGATCATGGAACAGACCACCAGTCCGAATGTATATGTCTGTTGGAACTGCAACGAGACGGACCTGGACGACGGCGGGCTGGAGCACAATTTCTCGCTGGTGGCCGGACGGATACATTTCGTGCACATGCGCGACCTGTACATCGAGGACTACCCCTGGCGCAAGCTGTTCGGCCTGCTGAAAAGCTCCGGCTACAAGGGCTACTGCTGCGCCGAGATACCCGAAAGCGCCGACCCGGTCCGCCTGATGAAATATTACCGGGCGCTTTTCCTGGCCTACCAGGACCGTTTGTAAAACCGGCAGCCATAGGAGCCCGAGCACCTGTCACCTGAGTTGTCGACCCGGCACGGCCGTGGGCTGTACGCAGGCCCGAAGCGAATGTAAGGATAATTGAACTGATGCAACGCCAAATATTCTAAGAGGAGATAAGGTGAAGAAAGCGCATTTCCCGATAAGCCTGGCCTCTTTTGTTCTGATCGCACTACTGGCGGGCGCCTCCGGCTGCGGCAAGGACGGCGGCGGCGGGACTGTCACCCCCGGCGACGACCTCTCCGCGGAGCACTGGTGGGACAATTTCCTGGACGGCAGCGGAAACCCGATCACCCTGGCCTCCGGGTTCAAGCTGGTCAAGGCAGACGGAACGCTGCGCGAGGTCACCCCGACCACCAGCGCCAGCCAGGGCCTCGAGCTCTCTTTCGCCGTGGAGCCGTTCTGGACCTCCAACTCGGGCTACCTGTTCCGGGGCAACAACCAGAACGAGGCCAACTACGAGAACCTGGCCGGAGCGGTTGAGTTCATCAAGCAGTCCGGCTGGCTGCGGCACCGGGATACTTTCGACTGGGAGGGGCTGCGCGAGACCTCCTCCGGCTCGATGAATTTCATCCGCGTGAACCGTTTCATCCAGTACTCGGTGCGCAGCACTTTCAACGGTTTCGCCACCGACCTGATGCTCACCCTGCTGAGCGAGCCCTACATCGCCTTCCCCACCGACACCACCCGCAAATGGACCGGCGACCCGGTCTATGTGAGCAACGGCAGCGGGAACGAATTTGTCGAGGTGTTCGGCTACAGCATCCACTATATCGGCCCGGCCCAACTGACCGCCAGCGGCAAGTCGCTGGGGCAGTTCAACGACGTGATCATGATCGAGGGCAAGGCCAACGAGGGACAGGGCCACATCCAGGCCTACCTGGCCCCCAACATCGGGATAATCTACTACCACCTGGTCACGGCGTTCGGGCAGGAGGCCGCCGGGGCGCTGCTGGGCTACAGCGGCGCTAACCTCGAGCTGGGCGGCGCGGCCTTGATGGATTACATGCCGCTTGCCCCGGGCAACCAGTGGCTCTATGAGTTCTCGCCGGACGACCACGTGCCGCAGTTCCGTTTCGCGGTCAAGCCGCTGGTCTAAAACACAGGCCTCTGACAGAACACCGAAGTTCCGGCTGTCGGTTTCGACTGTGCGCGTCGCCCCCCGGGTGCGGCGCGCTTTCTTTCCCGTCCCATACACTTGAAGAATGAGGTTGACCCTGTACTCCGTTTGTCATGATTTTTCAACTGCCATCTTTCAGATGGAGACCGAGAAATGAAAAGACTGCTGCATCTGGCTCTTGCCGCTCTGCTGATGCTTTCGCTGCCCGTGTACGCCGCAGACCAGAACGATACGGTCAAGATCGCCGACTTTACACAGGCTGCGGATGCCGCGGCCATCCAGAACGTAAAGCCGGTCAAAAACATAATCATCATGATCGGTGACGGGATGGGGATCAACGAGGTCGGCGCCGCCCGCACGGCCCTCTACGGGCGCGGCCTCGGCCTGACCCTGGACCGCCTGCCGGCCCTGGGGCAGTCGATCACCTGGTCTCTGAGCGATGATTTCATCACCGACTCCGGCGCCGGCGGCACCGCACTGGCCTGCGGCCTGCGCACCCTCAACGGACGGATCGGCGAGGACAGGGACGCCCGGCCGTTGAAAAACATCCTGGAGCTGGCCAGATCCATGGGCAAGAGCACCGGTGTGGTGGTCACCTGCTCGATAACCCACGCCACGCCGGCCTGTTTTCTGGCGCACGTGAAAAACCGCTCGAACGAGTGGGAGATCGCACGCCAGATATGCGCCGCGCCCGCGGATGTGATGCTGGGCGGAGGGATCGAGTTCTTCCTGCCCGCCTCGGACAAACGCAGCCGCCGCGATGACGAGACGGACCTGCTGGAAGTGTTGCGCAAACGCGGCTACAGCGTGTTGACCACGGCGGATGAGCTCAAGGCGACGGATTTCGGCAAGGCCAAAGCCGTGGCCGGGTTTTTCGCCCCCTACAACATGCGCTCCGCCACGAAGCGCGACACCCCCCTGCCCGATATGGTCGCCGGGGCGCTGCAACTGCTCAGCCGCAATCCCAAGGGCTTCTTCCTGATGGTCGAGGGCAGCCAGATCGACGGGGGCGGCCACGGGAACGACCTTCAGTACGTGGTGGATGAAACGCTCGATTTTGACCGGGCCGTGGCCAAGGCGGTCGATTTCGCCGAAAAGGACGGCAACACGCTGGTCGTAGTCACCGCCGACCACGAAACCGGCGGGCTGTCGCTGACCGAAACCAATGAAACGGACGGCACCATGACCGCCGGCTGGACCGGACCCGAGCACACCGGCAGCGTGGTCCCGCTGCTGGCCTACGGGCCGAACGCGCAGGCGTTCGCCGGGCTGCACCACAATTTCCACGTTCCGCAACTGGCTGTTCAGGGCTGGGGGGTGAAAAACTTCGCCTCCTTCGCTACCGACAAATGACCCCGGACCGCATCTGAATCCGCAGCGCGCCGCACCGCCTCCGGTGCGGCGCGTTTTCTTTTGCATTTCAAACGCGCAACCCGCCATTTTCGGTTGACTGGCACGCCGACAGTCCCCTATATTGTCCTAAAATGGTTTCTTTGATATTTTTTCTCAATCATGCCAATCTCAAAACGGAGACCGCAAAATGAAAAGATACCTGCACCTGGCCCTGGTGGCGTTGCTGGCCCTGTCCCTGCACGTGTACGCCGCCGACCAGAACGACACCGTCAAGATATCCTCTTTCGCCCAGGTGGGGGATGCCACCGCGATCCAGAACGTGAAACCGGTAAAGAACATTATCATTTTGATCGGCGACGGGATGGGGTTCAACGCCGTGGGCGCGGCGCGCGCCGCCTCGTTCGGCCGCGGGGCCGGGCTCACCATGGACAGCCCGCAGGCCCTGGGCCAGTCGCTCACCTGGTCGCTGAGCGATGATTTCATCACCGATTCCGGCGCGGGTGGCACAGCCATCTCCTGCGGTCTGCGCACCACCAACGGACGGATCGGCGCGGACAAGGACGGCCGTCCGGTAAAGACCATCCTGGAGCTGGCCAAAAGCCTGGGCAAGAGCACCGGCGTGGTGGTGACCTGCTCGGTGACCCACGCCACGCCCGCCGATTTCCTGGCCCACGTGAGGAGCCGGGTCAACGAGTGGGAGATCGCCCGCCAGATCAGCGTCGCCCCGGTGGATGTGCTTCTGGGCGGAGGACGCGGCTATTTCCTGCCCGCCTCGGACCGGGAAAGTTTTCGCGATGACGATCTCGACCTGCTGGCCGCCATGCGCAAGCGCGGCATGACCGTGGTCACCACGGTGGAACAGTTCCGCGCCCTCGACCTGAACAAGGTGCAGTCCGTGGCCGGCCTGTTTGTCCCGATGCACATGGCCAAGGCCCCGCAGCGCGAGATTCCCCTGCCCGAGATGGTCGAGGACGCGATCAAGGTGCTCAGCCGCAACCAGAAAGGCTTTTTCCTGATGGTCGAGGGCAGCCAGATCGACTGGGAGGGCCACGCCAATAACCTGCAGGGCAACGTGGATGAGACGCTCGATTTCGACCGCGCCGTGGCCAAGGCCGTGGCTTTCGCCGGGAAGGACGGGAGCACGCTGGTGCTGGTGACCGCGGACCACGAGACCGGCGGCCTGGCGATCAACGAGGCCAACGAGAAAGAGGGTACGATCACCGCCGGCTGGACCCACGGCGACCACACCGGCGGCGCGGTGCCGCTTCTGGCCTGGGGCCCCAACGCCCAGGCTTTCGCCGGAGTGCACCACAATTTCCACATCCCGCAGTTGGCAGTCCAGGGCTGGGGGGTGAAAAACTTCACCACCTTCGCCACTGACAAATAAACCCGGACCGCCTGCGGCAGGCATCAGCGCGCGCGGCCCCCAATGGACAAGGAGAGCGGAGCATGCCGGATATCTGCCATTTCGAGATACCGAGCGACTCGGTAGACCGGGCGCGGGAGTTCTACGGCGAGCTGTTCGGCTGGACATTCCAGGAGCTGAGCCTGGGGGACAGTCCCTACTGGCAGATCAAGACCGGCGGGCAGGGCCCCTCCGGCGGCCTGCTGGGACGCCAGAACCCCGGGCACCGCTGGATGAACTACATCTCCGTGGACTCGCTCAAGGCCTATGTCCTGAAAGCCACGGGCCTGGGGGCCAAGGTGATTGTCCCTGAGACGCTCGTGCCGGGCATGGGGCGTTTCGCCATCCTGGAGGACCAGGACGGCAACCGGTTCGGGCTGTGGGAGGTGGACCCGGGCGTGCGCTGAAAGCTGACTGATCAATGAGGATAAAAACGTAGGGGCGGGTTTATAACCCGCCCCTCTTTGTTTTCCAGGGGAATGGCGGGACAATGCCGGGGCACGGCGCAGCGTACGCGATTTGATGGATTACATCCCCATCGAAGGCTTGAATCCCATGAGCGGCCCGCAGGGACGCAGGGGGCCGTATGTCCGAGCCGTACCGGGGGAGCGGAGAAAAAGCGCCGGGCACATCGAAGGCGAATCCAGCCGCCCAGGCCCGGTGGGCAATCAGCGCCAGCGGCGCCCCGCACCCAAGGCAGCGTGCAAAAGCTCCTTGCACACCGCAGGAGGGAAAACTCAAAGGGATCGGGCGAGTTTACGGCCCCCCAATGGTTTCTGGTTCTCTGTGCCGTAACTAAGAGAACAAAATGCTTTTTAGGGCACGGTGCACCGTGCCACTACACCAAACATAGCAATTCCATCGGCAAACCTGTTCCGGCCGTCCGCCTCAGGCTTTTTTTATCAGCTCGAAGATCGAGGTCATCGACTCCAGGCTGGCCGAACGCCGGGTGCCGTCCGCCCCGTTGTAATGGGTCTCCAGGCTGAGCGTGCCCCGGAACCCGTCAACCAGCAGCGCCCGGAACTGGCCGACCCAGTCCACCTGGCCCGCTCCCACCCGCACCGCCTTGTAGCGTCCCTCGGACGGGTCCTTGAGCGCGTCCTTGATGTGCACGTGGAACACACGGGCCTTGTCCAGCTTGTCGTACTCGGCCGGATAGGGGTCCACCCCGGCGACAAGACAATTCATCGGGTCCCAGATGAAACCCAGGTAAGGGTGGTTGATCTTTTTCTGCAGGCCGGCCATCTCGGCCCCGGTGCCGGTGTGGCAGGAGTATTCGTTCTCCACCAGAAGGCGCACCCCGGCGGGACGGGCGATCTCGATGGCCCGGTCCAGGTGCTCGCAGACCTCGTCCATGATCCGGTTCTGCTCGCGGCAGCGCCAGAAATCGAAAATCCGCAGGTACGGCGCCTGCAGGGCCACGGCCTTTTCCACCGCGCGCTTGAGCAGGTCGAACTGCACCGCGTAGGGGTACTGGTCGCTCTGGCCCTGGTCGGGGTGCGTGCCGGGCAGAGTGGTCTTGAACAGGGCCGTGTCCACCACCGAGACCCTGAGGCCGCTGGAGTCGATCACGCCCTTGAGCCGCTCCAGGGTGGCGCTGTCGATGTCGGTCACATAGGCGCCCCAGACATCCCGTATCTCGACCCAGCCCAGCCCGAACTGGCGCAGGAAAGTGAAGGCTTTCTCCACGTCCGGGTCGATCTCGTCGCTGATCGCCCCCAGGGCGAAATGCGACAGCCAGGCCGCCTGGGCGTTCCCGGCCCGGCCGAGCAGGGCTGCGGCGCCCAGCGCGGCGGGCAGGCCGTAAAGGAAATCACGTCGTTTCATCGTCCCTCTCCGTGGCGGCGCTGCCGCCGGAGGCTTTTTCGGGCCGGGCGGACTGGCGCAGTTGCTGGATTTTTTTCTGGATCGCCGCTTGGAAGAACTCCCGCCCCTGTTCCTCGGGCAAAGAAAGCTCGGCCAGGTACACATTCAGGGTGTAGGCGAGCATCGAAAACGCGGTGGACTGGCTGGCCCGCCCGCCGCCGAAAGCGATCTGCAGGCGTTCGACCTCGCTCAGCCCGTCGAAAAACGAGCCGACCATCCTGTCGGCCAGCAGCCTGGCGGTCATCGGATCACGCACGGACATCGGCCTACTCCGGCAGCTTGAAATATTCGATACGTCGGATTATGCGCGGCTGCTCCTCCACCGGCTGGTTGTCGATCAGGCGCACCGCCTCCTCGAAATTCTCCATCCGCACCCAGTGGAAGCCCAGTGAATACTTGAACTTGAGCACCTCGTACGAGGTGGGGCAGGCAAGCTCCGAGGCGTTGTCAGTGCCGGCCGGGGCGTTCTCCTCGTCCAGCGGCACCAGTTCGGGACGCGCCCAGGGCGAGAGCGCGCAAATGCCCTTGCGGCGGCAGATTCCGGCCCGGCTGCAGCGCAGCCCGTCCAGTTCCACCTCGGCGACCTCACCCTGAGTCTGCTTCAGGATCTGCTTGCAGCGCATGTTTAATTCCCTCCGCTGTCAGACCGGGGCGGCCTCACCGGTTGAGGTATTTCTGCAGGTGTCGGGTCAGGCGCTTGAGCGCCTCCTCGACCGTGTCCGCGTAGCTGAAAGCTTCCAGGTCATCCGGGTGGATCACCCCGCAGTCGGCCATGTACTGAAAATCGATCACCCGTTTCCAGAACCGGCTGCCGAACAGCACCACGGCCATCGACTTGACTATCTTGCGGGTTTTGATCAGGTTGAGCACCTCGAACATCTCGTCCAGGCTGCCGTAACCGCCCGGGAACACCACCAGGGCCTTGGCCCGGTAGAGGAAATGGAACTTGCGGGTGAAAAAGTAGTGGAAATGGAAATCCAGCTCCGGGCTGATATAGGGGTTGGAGGACTGCTCGTGGGGCAGGAAGATGTTCAGCCCGATGGATTTGCCGTTCACGTCCGCCGCGCCGCGGTTGCCCGCCTCCATGATCGAGGGCCCTCCGCCTGTGCAGATCACGAACGGCTGCGGGTCGCCCGGCACGCCCTGCTCCAGGGACCAGGCGGTCAGCTTTGCGGCCAGCTCGCGCGCCTGATCGTAGTACTGCGAAATGTCGAGCATCCGCTCCCAGCGCTCGATCTGACCCTGGTCCGCGCGCTCGCGGGCCTTCTGTAACCCGTCGGCGGCGGTCTGTTTCTCCGGTATCTGGGCCGAGCCGAAAAACACCACCGTGTGGTGCACCTTGTGTTTCTGCATGCTGAATTCGGCGTAGGTCGTCTCGGCCAGGATCCTCACCCAGCGGCCCTCGTGGCTGTTCATGAACGCCTCGTCGAGCACTGGGATCGGCTCAATCACGGCCGGGTCGCCACGGCGCAGGCTGGCACGAAGGTAGGACGGGTAGAGGCTGTCCGCAACGCTGCGGATCGAGTGCGCTTCCGGCGAGAGAAGGAAATCGCGCGGGACCATGTTCTTGGGAGGGGGGGCTTGCAGTTTGTCGCTCATCGTCTCTCTTTCCGGCGCTGCGGACTGCCGAGCTCCGCGCGCCAGGTGGCCATTTTTGTCATTTCATAACTTAACTCTCTGGAATTAATACATTTGACCCGATCTCACCACACTTTCCGATTGTAATTTAAGTCTTCCACCCGCGCCTGTCAAAGGGAATAGGAAACAGGGGGCAGGAAAAATGACCGCGCGGAACAGATATGAACTCTCTATCCGTTGGGCAGGAGATGTGCGGGAAGGGCGGCCGGGCGTTCCACCTCGACGCCGCATAGCTGGAAGGCTATGGTGAGTGGAGCAATTCAGTTCCAGTGAAAAACCTGAGGTGGCCGCCGGAATCGGGCTGTGGCCCGATTCCGGCGGACGCACCTCGCGCTCCGCCTAATCCAGCCCCCCCAGCGGCTCGAACTCACCGGCACCGGCCAGGACCGAGGCGTGGCTGCGGCGCAGCTCACGCACCAGCGCCACCGCATCGCTCAACGACACATTCCCGTCGCCGTTCACATCCATCGAGAGCGATTGCGCGCCGGTGCCGATTTTCAGCAGGAACACGATCACGTCCTTCAGGTCCAGCCGTCCGTCCGGGTTGAAATCCCACTCCAGTGACGATCCGCCCTGAGCGGCCTGGTCGTACTCGTAGGCTCCGATATCCGGGGCCGCGCCGATCACGGTGCGCGGCTGGTCCAGGCGGCGCTGAAGGTTCTGGTGGCCGGGCAGCTCGGGGGCGGCCGCGCTGCCGGCATCCACCAGCGGGCTGTTCTGGCGCGGCACGAAATCTCCGGCCGCCAGGTCGGTGAACCCCGGATCATCCCCGTAGAGCGAGCCGCTCACTGTGGAGGGCACCCCGCTCGTGCCTTGCACGAACCAGTTGTTGCCGCCCGAGACCGGAATGGATTTCTCGGAATCGTAGAACTTCATGCTCGCGCTGCCGGCCTGGAAATAGAAAGCGTTGTTCCAGGCCGAAAGGGTGGTTTCGCCCACCGGCGTGGCATCCGGGAACCACATGTGAATCCAGGCATCTCCATTGGCGGGATAGAGATTGACAAAGGTGTTGTTGTAGAGAAAAAGCGAGCCGCCGTGACGGTTCTCGCCGAATACGATATACTGATTGTTGGAGCGGTAACGGTTGTTGGTGACAATCGTGTTGCCGATCAGCATCGCATCCTCGTCCTCGAATTTCTCACCCTCGGAGAAATCGAGCTGATAGTTGCCGGGCGCCTCAACGTAGTTGTAGGCGAAAACGCAGTCCTCGGCGCGGGTCTTGAAATTCTGGCCGCCGTTGTGGTGGATGTAGCTGTAACGCACGGTCACGGTGCCGGCGTTGCAGACATAGAAACCGTGCTCGTAACCGGCGTGGGGGAAACTGTTGTAGGCCACTTCGCAGTTCTCGACTGTCAGCTCTTTCGATGCGTCGGTGGAAAAAATGCCGTCGCCGCCGAAATATATCCCGCAGTCGCGAATGACCGTGTTCTCGGCCTGGTGGATGTAGAAGCAGCCGGAGTTGCTCTCGGCCTCGCCCCAAGGATGGGCGTTGCGGATATCCAGGTGCTGGATGATCCAGTTCTTGCCCGTGACCATGATCAGGCCGCGGTCCGTGTTTTTCCAGGCGGTGCTGAGCGAACCGTCCACCGCGGGCCGCGGATTGCCGTCGCCTCTGATCTTGAGCGGCTGCTCCGGGGTGCCCTCACCGCTCAGGGTAAAAGATTCATAGTAAACGCCCGGACCGAGCACGACCTCCTCGCCCGGACGGACCTCCGCCACTGCATCGCTGATACTGGCCACCTTGCGGTAGCCACCCGCGCCGTGGACATACACCCCGTGCTCCAGGGCGCTCGACGAGGGAAAACCCGGCGTGGGGGCCGGGTCACCGCGCGCGGGACCTTCATGACGGACGATCAGCCGCGGCGGGGCCCCGCCCTCGCGGCTGTTGATCCCCAGGAACTGAGTGTAAGGGTTGACCGTGCGCAGGCCCAGCGAAAGATGGTCATTGTTCTGGCTCCTGGCCCAGCCGGTGAGGTCGTAGACACTCCACCCCTGGCCGCAAAGGCCGGTCGCCAGCACCTGGCCCATGGGCGGGGCGTTCAGCCAGGCTGTCTCGTACTCGTCCCAGATGTCGGACTCCACCGCGTACACCCGTAGCGAATCACTGCGCGAGCGGGTCTTCCACAAGTGCAGCTCGGCGGACTGAATCGAGGCCGGGTCGATTCCGTTGAGGTCGAAACGCAGGAAAGCGCGGTTCTCGCCCTCCCCTTCCCGCAGATCGCTCTGGCCCACCGAGAGATAACCTTGATGTCCTCCGCCGGGTGACATGAGATAGGGCGCCGCGCCGGTAATCGTCACGTCGGCGTCGCAGTAAAGCGTATCCACCACTGCAGCTCGCAACGGCAGGACAGCAAGAAGCCCGATCGTAAGGAGCACGGCGCAAAAACGGTCCAGTCTCATTTAACTCCTCCGGAAAATTGTTAAAACACTTAGTTAGTTTTATTTCATATCGAATTTAACAAAAACATGTCTGAACAGAAGAGTTTTTATTCCCTGAGATTTTTCCTGAGATGTCCCTCACACAGATGACTTGGGTGCAGTTCCACGTTCAGGGTAGCATGTGTTCGATCAGGCCGGCCAAGCGCTCCACCTGGCGGCCGCGCTCGAACCCGGACGCGGCGGCGCGGATACGGCCGCGCAGGGTCTCGCCCCCGCTCCGCACCCGCTCGATCAGCGCCTCCAGCGCAGCGGCGATGGCGTCCTCATCCGGTGAGGTGACCGCCAGCCCGGCGTCCAGACTCTCCACGGTGCGAGTGGCCGCGCCCGCGGGGGCCACGGCCAGCACGGGCAGGCCCGCGCCCAGGTAGTCGTACAGCTTTAGCGGCGTGACCAGTTCGGCGCCCGCGCGGAACGCCTCTATCAGCACGCCGCAGTCGGCGGCGGCCAGGCGCTCCAAGGCCGTGCGGCGGCCGACCCAGCCCGGCAGCTCCAGGTCGGGGCCCAGTCCCAGGCCGCGGGCCTGTTCCAGGAAACGCGGGGCCAGCGGCCCGATCAGTTCCAGCACCAGGCGCAGCCGTCCGGACAATGTCTCCCGCACCCGGGCGAAAGCGCGGACAAACGGCAGCGGGTCGCGCTCCAGGGTCAGGCCGCCGGCATGGACCAGGCGGAACACGCCGGGCTGCGGCTGCGGGCGGGTGAGTCGGCTGAACTCCTCCGGGTCGAAACCGTTGGGCACAGTCTGGAACTTGGCCTTGGGCAGCCCGGGATAGCGCACGCGGAAATCCTCCTCCGCCTCGGGCGTGTTGGCGATCACCAGGGAGGCGTGGCGCACGGCGCGGGCCTCGTAACCCGCCTGCCAGGCCCTCTGCCAGCGGCTGGGATAGCAGCGGTAGAGGCCATGCAGCCAGGGGTCGCGGAAATCGGCGACCCAGGGCAGCCCGGTGCGGCGGGCCACGTAGCCGGCCACGCAGTGGGCCGACTCGGGCGGGCTGGTGGAGAGGATACAGTCGGCTTTGCGGGCCAGCTCCATGGCCGCGTGCACGGCGAACGGCACCCAGCCGCAGTAGACATCCGGCAGGGGCAGCCAGTCGGCGACCCGGCGCAGGCGTCCGATCAGGGCCTCGTTCCGCCGCGGTCCCGCACTGCCGCGACGAAGCAGGCGCGGGCCACTCCAGGCGCGGGTGCGGCGCACCTCGGCCGAGGCGGGCACGCGCTCCAGAAGCTCCGGGTCGCTGAACCAGTAGCCCTCGGCCGGCCCCGCCACCACCGAACAGCGCCAGCCCAGACCCTCCAGCAGGCGCACTGTCTCCAACGGGCGCAGCACTCCCGCGCCGCCGTGTGGTGGGAAAAAGTAGGAGACGAGCAGAAGGTTTTTCATGGCTGCGTTCCCTGACTGTCTGAGTTCAAAGCTATCTCCCCCGGCTGCCATGTAACCGGCCGGGGCAGCTCCACCCGTCGGCCGTCCACCTCGATCGACGCACAGCGCAGCACGGCGTCCCAGTGGCCCGCCGCGGCGTTGGCCCCGCCGAACGAGTGGCTGTCACCGAACGCGAAATGCACCGTGCCGCAGGCTTTCTCGGCCTCCAGGGTGAGCGCCCCGGTGCGCGCCAGGCGGTTGACGCCGATCCCGAACTCGGCCGAGACGCGCTCGGCCGGGCCGTGCAGCAACTTCATGACTTCATCCGCCCCGGGCCCCTCGGCCGCGCGGAGACAGCCGCCCTCCAGGTACAGCCGCAGCCGGTCCACCTCGCCCAGCCCGGCGAAAGCCACGTCCACCACGAGCACGCCACCGGCGCTGCGGTCCACCGGCGCTGCGGCGACCTCACCAGCCGGCAGGTTGCCGAACCGTCCCGGCTCGCGGTAGAGGCCCGTATCCAGGTAGATATGCCGTCCGGCCAGCGAGAACGTGATATCCGTGCCCGCCTCGGCCTGCACCCGCACCCGGTCAGCCCCGTCAAGCAGCGCAGCGGCCTGACGCGTGGCCGCTGCCACCGTCTCCGCCGATCCGGGTGGGAACAGGCGCGCCAGCATCTCCAGCCGGAACCCCGGCAGCGAGGCAATCCGGACGCCGTCCTCGCGGCAGGCCTGACGGCGCGCCTCGGTGTGCGACAGCGAGCGCCAGGTGAGAAGGAGCGCCGCCTCGGCCGAGGCCAGCAGCTCGCGGCCGAACCCCTCCGGCGCCTGGCCTGCGCGCTCCACCAGCGGGATCGGGGCCAGGCGGCAACCGTACCCGCCCGCCTGCGCATGACGCAGAATAACCTCGGCTGTTTCCAGGCCGAACGGGTCGGCCACAAGCAGAAGGGTTTCGCCGGGCCGCAAGCCCATGCAATCGCGGCAGATCACCCCGACCGCGGCCCGCATCCCGGACTGACCGTTGTCATCGTTCACTTGCCGAATCCGATCCATTCATCTTGACAGTCGCGTATGTTCTTTAATAAGTTAAACTTTCATCCCTTACAACAACGGGGCGGCAGAATGACTAACCGACGGAAACCCGGTTCCGAGCGGCTCGACAGACGGGATTTCAACTTTCTGTTCCGCCTTTTCTCAGAATCCGGCCAGGGGGCGGCCCTGATCGAGGGCGCCGGGCTGACCGACTGCCGCATCAACGGAAGCAACCGCAGCCTGGAGGAGCTGGCCGGGCGTTCCAGCGCCGACCTGTACTCCATCCCGTTGGCCGATTTCCTGGCCCCCGGCGACCTGATGCGCCTCCTGTCCTCCTACCTCGCCATCCCGCAGAACGAGCAGAACGCCCCCCCGATGCAGGTGAGCCTTCTGCGTCCGGACGGCTCGGCGCTGCCGGTGGAGGCGCGCGTGTCGCGCCTGCGCTCGGCCGAATCCCCGGTCTCGTTCATCCTGATCCTGCGCGACCTGAGCGGCCAGCGCCGCCTTGAATCGAGCCTGCGCCGCCAGGAGCGCCTGAGCGCCATGCTGTTCAACCTCGACCGCCTGATCGACCACAGCGGCGACCTGCGCCAGACCGTGCTTGTCTCGCTCGACCTGGCCATGGAGCTGCTGGCCATGGAGACCGGGGCGATCTACCTCAACCGTGCCGGAGGCTTGCGCCAGGCCTGTTCCCGCGACCCGGACGAGATACTGCCCAAGTCCATCCCGCGGCAGTTCATGGAACAGCAGCAGGACGGGCGCTGCATCCTGCACAACCCGGCCGGCGACGAGCAAGTCCGGCTGGGACTTGCGCTGCGCGAAAACTCCGGTGTGCGCTGCCTACTGCTCCAGCCGTTCCGTGTGGAAAAGGGCGGCCTGCTGGGCCTCCTGGCCGTGGCCTGCCGCAAGAACCGCCAGTTGAACGGTGAGCTCATGGAGCAGCTCGATCACCTGGAACTGCGGATCGCCCGCGCCCTGAACAGCGCCCTGTTGATCGAGCGCCTGGCCGAGTCCGAGGCCAAGTACCGCGCCGTGCTGAACAACACCGCGGCCGGGTTTGCCCTGTTCCGCGGCAGCCACCTGCTCGAGATGAACCCCTCGTTCGAGCGGATAATGCGCCAGTTCACGCTCCAGCCCGCCGAGGTGGAGGCCGGCCTTCTGTTCCCTGAGAACACCGCGCCCGGCGAAATCCTCGAAAGCGAGAGCTGGGAGAAAGAGCTGATCGCCCCGGACGGCCAGAGCCGCTGGCTTAGCGTCTCACGCAGCCAGATCGACCTCACCGGCCGTCTTTTCGCCCTGTTCGTGCGCGACAACACCGAGCGCAAGCTGCTCGAATCGTTCCGTATCCTGAGCGAGCGCCTTTCGGCCTCGGGCAGCCTTGCCGCCGGGTTGGCCCACGAGATCAACAACCCGCTGCAGGCGGTGACGATCAACCTGGGGCTGCTGGCCCGCAGCTTGAAGCCCGGACGGCGCGAGCAGGAACTGCTGGACGGCATCCACACCGGGTTGAACACTATCGGCGAGACCGTGCGCCAGCTCCAGGAAATCCACACCCCCGGCCGGGCCCCGAAGCGCAGACTGCAAGTGAACCACGTGCTGCGCCGCACCCTGGGGCTGGCCGCCGGCCAGCTCGAAAAATACAGTGTTATAGTCCAGGCCAGCCTGTCCACCCGACTGCCCACTATCCGCGGCAGTTCGGCTGCGCTGCAGCGGGTGTTCCTCAATTTCGTGCTCAACGCCTGCGAGGCCATGCCCGAGGGTGGCACGCTCCACGTGCACACCTACCTGCACCGCAGTGCGATCTACGTGCGTTTCACCGACACCGGGGTGGGCATCGCCTCCGAGCACCTGAACCGCATTTTCGACGCTTACTACACCACCAAGAGTAAAAGTCGGGGCTCCGGACTGGGCCTCTCCGTGGCGCTCAACCTTCTGCGCCAGCATGACGGCGAGGTGTATGTCAAGAGCAGGCCCGGCCTGGGGACCAGTTTCACGGTCAAGCTGCCGCTCTGAGCGCAGGCGGGCCGGCTCAGAGGATGGTGCGCGGGATGGCGCTCACCCGTGGGATAAGCCGCCCGACCTCCTCCGGGGTGAGTCCGAGCCAGTAGATGTTCCACTGGCTGGTGCGCTGGAAGCCATCCGCCTGGTCCAGGTACCAGCGGTTGATCGGGTTCGTGGCCCGGGCGCGCCAGATCAGCTTGGGGTAGTACTTGGTCAGCTCGCGCCAGAGCGGGCCGCCCACACCCTCACCCTGCCATTTCTGCCCCACCACGAACTTGTCCAGGTAGAAAATGTCACCCTCCAGGGGCTTGACCACGATCACCCCGTGGTATTCCTGCTCGTAGAATACCCGTTCCGGCTTGTCCTCGAAATAGGTCTCCACCAGTTCGCGCCCGAAACCGTCCTCGATCAGCTCACGCAGCTTCTCCCGGTCCAGGTTCTCCCAGGAATCGGCCATGCGGATCATGTGCCCGGCCCGGATGTAGGTGCCGCGCCCCTTGACCGTGAACAGCTCGTGGATCAGGTTCTGGGCCGAGGCGAACTGCAAGGTGAGGTCGGGCACGGCGACCAGAAGGCGCATGGCGGCGTGGAGCTGGCGCTGTCCGCGCTCGTCCAGCCCACCATCGGCCAGGAGTTGGCTGTAGTCGCTGCTCAGGATGATGTTGCGCACCAGGTTGCCCTGGATGTCGAAAATGCCCTCGTGCTCGCTGATGACGATGAATTTCTGGGGCTGGATGCGCGCGCAGATGGCCTTGGCCACTTTCTCGGCCGAGGCGGTGAGCACGCGGCCGTCGCTGTCCAGGGCCAGGGGCGAGACCACCGGGATCTGACGGTTGCGCACGGCGGTCTTGATCGGCACCAGGTTGACATGGTCCACCAGGCGGCGGAAATCGAAAGAGGCGTCATCGCTGATCGGCGCGCCCAGGTCAAACAGTTGGGTCAGCACGCTCACGGCGCGGCCCTTGGCCGCATAGACCGCCGAGACGAGCCGGTCGTTCAGCCGGATCAGCCGCTTGACCTGCACCCCGTCCCGCGGCGCGTCGCCCTCCCGGCGCTCCAGGGCCGGGACCAGGTTGCCCCCGGCCCCCTGCGGGTTGTCCAGCACGATCACCGGATAGAGGTTCAGGTTGCTCAGGTAGGCCAGGTCGAGGGCCACCGTGCGCCAGGAAATCTTGAGGCTCTCGGCGCTGATCAGCACCACGGCGAAACGCCAGGGCACGTTCTCCCGGAACATCTTCAGGTACATCGAGGCTTCACGGCTGAGCCCGATGTTCGAGAAAAAATCGATCACCAGGTCGTAACCCTTGGCATCCGCGGCAGGCGAGTTCAGCGGACGGCGTTCATCCGGCATCGAGGTCATTGTCCTTTCGACAGAGAGAGCACTTATGTCCATAGAAAACCGCGGCCCAGCCGCCACCGGCCCTCTGGCCGGGAGACTGGACCGCGTATCCACCGGTCCGGCCGCCAGAGGGCCGGACCCGGATTTCATTTCTGTTCCGGCTCGTCCGGGCGCTTGCTTCTTTCCATCAGCTCGATGAACGGCTTGAACAGGTCGATGGGCACCGGGAAAACGAGAGTGCTGTTGTTTTCCGAGGCCACCTCGGTCAGGGTCTGAAGGAACCTGAGCTGCAGGGCCATCGGATGCTTACTCATGACTTCCGACGCCTCGGCCAGACGGTGGGAGGCCTGGAACTCGCCCTCGGCGTTGATCACCTTGGCGCGGCGGTCCCGCTCGGCCTCGGCCTGGCGCGCCATGACCCGCTGCATCTCCTGCGGCAGGTCCACGTGCTTGATCTCCACCGTGGAAACCTTGATCCCCCAGGGGTCGGTGTGACGGTCCAGGATGTCCTGCAGCTCCTCGTTGATTTTATCCCGCTGGGCCAGCAGCTTGTCCAGCTCGGCCTGGCCGAGCACGCTGCGCAGCGTGGTCTGAGCTAACTGGCTGGTGGCGTACATGTAGTCTTCCACGTCGATCACCGCGCGGGCCGGGTCCATCACCCGGAAATAGATCACCGCGTTGACCTTGACCGACACGTTGTCGCGGGTGATCACATCCTGCGGCGGCACGTCCATCGTGATCGTGCGCAGGCTTATTTTCACCATGCGGTCCACCAGCGGGATCAGCAGGATCAGCCCCGGACCCTTGGGCTCCGGCAGCACGCGACCCAGGCGGAACACCACGCCGCGCTCATATTCCTTGACGATCTTCACCATGCTGGTCAGGAGCATCAGGAAGAAAACCAACAGGATGAAAAATGCGGGTAAATATTCCATTGCATCCTCCTCGCACTGCCGTTGAGGACAGCCCCGGCCCGCGCACCCGCACGGACCGTTCACGAATGGATCAGTCAGTCTTTGCGCTTTCCAGCGGTTCCACGGTCAGCAGCAGGCCGCTGACCGATATCACGCGCACGCTCTGTCCGTCCTCCACCCTGCGGCCAGGGCAGACAGCGCGCCATATCTCTCCGTGCACGAAGACCTTGCCCTCCGGCTCCAGCACGCCGATCACCTTGCCGGTCGAGCCGATCAGCCCCTGGCGGCCTGTCATGGCGCGCCGTCGGTGCGCCTGCACGGTCTTGCCGACCACGAAGACGAAAAAAGCCACCGTGGCCGTTACCGTGGGGATGAGCACGCTCCAGGACACGCTGACCTCCGGCATGGTGGGTGAACCTCCTCCCTTGAACAGCATGATCGACCCCAGGACCAGCGACAACACGCCGCCCAGGGTCAGAAGGCCGAAGCTGGGCACCTTGATCTCCACGATGAACAAGATGGTGGCGAACACGATCAGCAGCACCCCGGCGTAGTTGATCGGCAGGGTCTGGAACGCGTAAAAGGCCAGGATGATGCAGATGCCGCCCACCACCCCGGGCAGGATGAGCCCTGGGTTGGACAGCTCGAAATACAGCCCCACCAGGCCCAGCAGGAACAGGATATAGGCCACGTTCGGGTCGGTGAGCATGTCGAGCAGGCGGAAACGCCAGGAGTACTCGTAGGTCTCGATCTGCGCCCCGGCCAGGGCCAGCCGCACCGTGTCGCCCGGGCTCAGGGCCACCGCCCGGCCATCCAGCGAGTCCACCAGGGCCTCGACGCTGGGGGCGACCAGGTCGATCACCCGGCGCTCCAAGGCCTCTTTCTCGGTTATCGACACGCTGTAGCGCACCGCCGAGTCGGCCCAGGCCACGTTGCGGTCGCGCTGCTCGGCGATGGTCTTGATGAAAGCCGCGGTGTCGTTCAATATCTTCTGGCTCATGGTCGAGGTGCTGTCTTCTTTGGCCGCGCCTGTCAGACCGATCGAGACCGGGTGCGCCGCCCCGATGTTGGTCCCCGGGGCCATGGCCGCCACGTGGGCCGCCAGTGTGATGAACACCCCGGCCGAACCGGCCCGGCTGCCCGAGGGGGCCACATAGACCGCCACCGGGATACGGCTGCCCAGCAGCATCTTGACTATCTCGCGGGTGGAGCTGAGCATGCCGCCGGGAGTGTCGAGCTGGATCACCAGCAGCGTGGCGTCACGGGCCTCGGCCCGCTCCAGGCTGCGCCGGATGAACTCCTGGCTCACCGGGCCGATCATGCCGTTGATCACGGCCACATCCACCCGCGGCGTCCCGGAAGGCTCCTTCGCGGACAATCCGGCCGCGCCGAGAATCAGAGCCAGCAGTGTAAGCAGCCCGGCCCCCGCCCTGGAAAAGCGGCGCGCCGCCCGGCTGAAAACAGTCCCATCGGATGAACGATGCCCCATAGCGCCACCTTGTCAGGATTATTCGGCGTGGACCTGTTTCATCCGGCCGCCCGAGGCCCGGGGAGAAACACGAAAAACACGGGGAATCCGGAATAGCTCCCCAGCATGATGATGCAACAAAGGCGGCGCGCTGTCAATAAAAGTCGGCGCAGCGGGCGTCCGGCTCAGTCGCCGCCGAACATCCCCACCTGCACCCGCGCCGGGCGGATCACGGTGGAGCCCATGCGGTAGCCCGCCTCCAGCACCTGCACCACGGTGTGGTCCTGCTCCCGGCTCTCCACCGGGGCGGTGAGCATGGCCTCGTGCTGGTGCGGGTCAAACGGCACGCCGGTCTCCTGGATCGGCTCCACACCCTGGCGCTGGAGCACGCCGGCCAGGGACTTGTGGATCATCTCGATGCCCTGGACGAAATCGCGGTCCAGGCTCTCGCTGCGCTCCTCCACGTGACGGAAAAAGCGCTCGAAATCATCCAGCGTGGGCAGTATCTCGCGCAGGACCGTGGCTTTCACGTGGGTGCTCAGCTCGGTGCGCTCGCGCTCGGTGCGCTTGCGGAAATTGGCGAACTCGGCCTTGAGCCGCAGGAGCTGGTCCTCCAGGGCAGTCACTTTCGCCTGCTGTTCATCCTCCACCGGGGCCTCGGTCGCCACCGCGGCCTCCCCGGCCTGGGCCTGCGCCGCCACCGACTCCCCAGCCGCGGCCTGCGTCTCGTCGCTGTCCGACGCCGCAGCCCCGGCTGTACTGTCCAGCGGCTTGTCCTCTTTCTTCTGTCCTTTTCTGAACTTCATCCTTCAACTCCTCCTTAGGCATCCGGTTTGGTCTGTCGCGCCGCCCGGGCGCAGTCCGCAAGGGCCAGGCCCCTTTGCCGCCCCCCCCTCTGAGCACGTGTCCCGTCGTGCGGCTTGCCAGCCGGGCAGTCACAACTCTTGCCAATTCAACCCATTCATGTTAGAATACAGCTATTGGACGAAGAACAATATAATTCCGAATGCCGTCCGCGACAACCCGTTGACTATGATTTCACGGCGGATCGGGTGGCGGTGTCCGGATAAATTTGTCCTTGAGCCGATACTGGAGGTTGAGCCGATGCTGGTAGTGACCCCGGAAGACCTGAGCAAAGTGACGCCCTCGAAGTACATGGCCTGTGTGGTGGCGGCCAAGTACGCTCGCAAGCTGCACGACCAGAAGCGCGAGACCACGCAGTTCATCGAGGAGAAAGTAACCACTGAATCTCTCCGCCGTCTCTGCGCGAACGACCTTAATTTCGAGATCGTCAGCCGGCGGATGAGCAAGAAAAAGCCGAAGTCCCTGTTCCCGGAAGCCGCCTCCTGAGCGGAGCGGGACAGGAAAAAATCATAAAAAGGGGTTGCCCGCGGTGTACCGGGGCGGCCCCTTTTTGCGTCCGGTTACTCCTGTGAAAAAATCGAAAACCCCGTGTCGGCAGATCGATTCTCCAAAGGCCTGGTCGCCTGTCGTAGGGGCGGGATATATCCCGCCCGGAAAAGCCTTTCGGGCACGGTCTGCCGTGCCTCTACGCTGAACAGCGACACAACTGTGGAGAATTGGATAAATAAAAAGGCACGGTGCACCGTGCCTTTTTATCAAAAATCTGTCGGAAGACAACGCTCCGCCCGTGGGCCGGCTCAGGCCATGTAGGTGAAACGCTTCTTGTCGATGACGCCGCGCACCGGCTTGCCGGAGAAGAAATTGCGCAGGTTGTCCACCGCCTCCTCCATCATCCAGATACGCTGCTCGGGCACCGGACCGCCGGTGTGCGGGGTGAGCAGCACATTCGGCATGTCGCGAAGGGGATGTCCGGCGGCCGGCGGCTCGGGATCAGTTACATCAATCGCGGCCTGGAACCTTCCCGTGCGCAGCTCCTCCACCAGGGCCTGCTCGTCGATCAGGGCGCCGCGGGCGTTGTTGACCAGCACCGCGCCGGGCTTGATCAGTCGCAACAGGTCACGGTTCACCATGTGACGGTTGGCCGGGGTGTTGGCCGCCGAGATCGTGATCACGTCGCACTGCGAGAATATCTCCTCCAGGCCCTTTTTCACCAGTCCCATGGCGGCGGCCTCCGCCTCGCTCATATGTCCGCTGTAGACCCACAGCTCCACGTCGAACGGCCGCACGAGCTGGATGAACTCGCGTGAGATCTGGCCCAGGCCAACGATGCCGACTTTCTTGCGCAGCAGGCTGCGGTTCTGGTCCGGGTCATAATCCCACCAATTCTCGTCCTCCTTGATCCACTCACGGAAATGGAACAGGCCGCGCAGCAGGATCAGCGACACGGTGAGGGTGTGCTCGGCCACTGGCTTGGCCATCACGTTGGAGGCGTTGCAGAGGACCACCTCCGGCTTGAGCTCGAAAAACTCGGGCGCGATGAACGGCCGCACCTCGCCGCCGCAATGGGAGATGATCTGCAGCCTATCCATGCAGGCGACCACCTCGCGGTCGATCATGGGGGTGTTCCAGGTGGTGAGCACCGCATCCCGTCCGCGGTAGAGGGCGCAATACTCGTTCCTGGGCAGGTCGGCCGGGTCGACCACCACTTCGATGTCGGCGAAGGCGGCGAGTTGCTCGAGCATGCGGCCGGGCAACAGGAAGCTGCGGTAGCGCTCACGCACCGGGACGAGGATATTCGGTCGCATCTTGATCCTTTCAGCACAGGGGTGGTCAGGCCAGCCGGGGGAGACTCCCCGTTGAAAAGCGAAATTTAGCCTATCCGCTCCGGCCTGTCAATCCGGGTTGAATTCCGGACCTGCAATTCGGCTTTGAAACGCTCTCAGCGGATTTTTTTCTTGCACAAAAAGCGGGAATATTTTAGAATAAATACTTGAATTTACGCCAGTAACGAGAGTGTGCGGACCGGACGGACGGTAGCATGCCCGGTGTCAGGCCGGTTAATATCAGAATTGAATCTCAATAAATCAGTGGAGGAATCGCGGTATGACCAAGGCGGATATTGTCGAGACGATCGCGGAAAAAACGGGTTTCACGGCAAAAGACGTAAAGATCATGGTGGAGCAGTTTCTGGACGAGGTGAAAAACTGCCTCTCCTCCGACAAGCACCTGGAAATCCGCGGGTTCGGCACGTTCAAGGTGAAGAACCACAAGGCGCGCAAGGCCCGCAACCCCAAGACCAACGAGGAAGTCCAGGTCCCGGCCAAGAAAAAGGCGGTCTTCAAGGTGAGCCGCGAGCTGAACAACGCGCTCAACTGAGAACGGTCCACCGGAATCACCGAAGCAAAAAGAAGCTCCGCCGGATGAAGCCATCCAGCGGAGCTTCGGCTTTTCGGGGCTGGAAATTCTCAACGGAAAATAAAGCGTCCGAAACGCGCCGGAACGTGGAAATCGGGACGGCCGGTGGGGCTGAACGAGCTCTCCTCCGACTTGTCGCCGTCGATGTCGATGCGGAAGAGGTTGCCGCGCCACTGGTCGCCGGGCCTGGGCGGCACGTTGGCCCCCAGGAACATGTCGGCGAAACGGATCGCCATCTCGCAGCACCAGAGCCCGGGGCCGGAGGACGGGTCGTTGAGCCGTCCCTCCTGGATCGTGACCGCGTGCTTGAAGCTGCCGGGGTTCCAGCCGGTGAAGCCCTGGAAACGCTCGCCGCGGCCCTCCGAGCCCGAGACCGGGGCGTCGTTCAGGATCACGGCGTCGAACGAGGTGTTGAGCGGGTTGACCTCCAGCTCGTAGTAGATCGTCCCCCGGCCGATGGGGTCGAGGAAAATCTCCACCACCTCCTCGTTGTAGATCGGGTCATCGTGGCCGGTCAGGGTGCCCCAGATGTGCGGGTCGCGGCTGAGGAAGCCCACGTACAGCCACTGGTCGTCGTAAAGCATCCGCGCGCGGGTGCCCCAGAGCGGCGCGCCGCCGTCGGAGTTGAGTTTCAGCTCCACCTCCGGGGCCGCTTTCCAGGCCGGCTCGTCCATCCGCCCGTCCACTACTATGGGGGACTGGGCGCGGTAAATTTCGTAAACAGGCAGCTCGCGCTCGGGGCTCATCAGACTTTCTCCTTGCGTTCGGGTCGGCCGGCCTCTTCCCAGCGGCGCACCAGCTCACGGGCGGCCGGACAGATCGTACAGTCATCGTAATGGCAGAGAAACTGCGCCGGGTCCTCACGCATCATGGGCACGGCGATATCCAGCATCTGGTCGGCGCGGGCCAGGACCGAATCGGCATCGCCCACCTTGCCGGTGCGCAGCAGCCCGTGCCGCTTCATCTCCTCCTGCACCAGCACGAACCCGTCCGAGTCACCCGGCACCTCGCGCGGCTCGCTCACCACCAGAGTGCCGTCCGTGGCCCGGGCGGTCAGCGGTACATCGTAGCCCTTGTAGGCCAAGTCAACATAAGGCACATCGGCCAGGACCTCAGCCAGGTGCAGGATGCTGGAGGTGTTGAAATTCGTCCCGATGTGCAGCACCCAACCCTTGTTCCGGGCCAGGAGGTCCAACGGGCTGCCCCGGCCGATATAGGTCCGGCCGCGGTGCGCCTCGGCTATTTCCTGAGCGCGCGGCCCCAGGATTCCCACCGAGTGGGTGGGGTGCGGCGAGCGCGCCACGCCCGGCCAGCGGCGGAACGTTTCGGGGATCAGGCCCAGGTAGGTGGGCTCGGTGGCCAGGTCGATGATCTCCTGCCTGGCCCGGACGAACAGCGGCATGAACAGCATGCCCTCCGGCCCCAGGGTGTCGAGCAGGGCCTGGATCACTGTGGTCGCGCCACCCTCGACCCAGCCGAGGGATTTCATCGAGCTGTGCACCATCACCCAGTCGCCCTCGCGTAAGCCCAGCGAGCGCAAATCCCGGGACAGACTTTTCCTGTCGTGAGCCATGGCCTTAAGACCCATCCTTCTGAACTGAATTGCCGAACCAGCAATGATAAAAAACCGACAAGTGGAATAAACCCGTACATATTAGTTTATTTGAGCAAACTAATCAAGCCCCACGACCGGGCGGTCCTGCCGGAGGCGCGGTGTGGAAATAAAAAAGGGGCGGGTCTTCAGACCCGCCCCCACGCGACCCGCGGGTCACCCCGCGAGCCGTTTCAATCTCAGTGCTTCCAGTCCCGGCCCGATCAATACATGTCAGGCGGCGGACCGGCGTGGCCGGCCTGAGCGGACTTCGGCTCCGGCTTCTCGGTCACGGCGCACTCGGTGGTCAGCAGCAGCCCGGCGATAGAGGAGCTGTTCTCGATGGCGATACGGACCACCTTGGTCGGGTCGATCACGCCGGCCTTGACCATGTCCTCGATCTTGTCATCGGCGGCGTTGTAGCCGGTGTTCTTGCTGGTGGCTTTCTTGATCTGCTCGACGATGACCGAGCCCTCGACGCCGGCGTTGGCGGCGATCATGCGGCAGGGCTCCTCGATGGCGCGCTTTATGATGTCCACGCCGATCTGCTCGTCGGGGTTCTTCAGCTTCAGTTTCTCCAGAGCGGGCAGGGTGCGGATCAGGGCCACGCCGCCGCCCGGCACGATGCCTTCCTCGACCGCAGCCTTGGTGGCATGCAGGGCGTCCTCGACGCGGGCCTTCTTCTCCTTCATCGCCACCTCGGTGGCGGCGCCCACGTTGATCACGGCCACGCCACCGGCCAGCTTGGCCAGGCGTTCCTGCAGCTTCTCGCGGTCGTAGTCGCTGGTGGTGTCCTCGATCTGCTGGCGGATCTGGGCGATGCGGCCCTCGATGGCCTCCTTCTTGCCCGCGCCCTCGACCAGGGTGGTGTTGTCCTTGTCGATGGTGACGCGCTTGACCTTGCCCAGGTCACCCAGGACCGCGTTCTCCAGCTTCAGGCCGACTTCCTCGGAGATCACCTTGCCGCCCGACAGGGTGGCGATGTCCTCGAGCATGGCCTTGCGGCGGTCACCGAAACCGGGGGCCTTGACCGCGGCGACTTTCAGGACGCCACGGATCTTGTTCACCACCAGGGTGGCCAGGGCCTCGCCCTCGATGTCCTCGGCGATGATCAGCAGGGGCTTGCCGCTCTGGGCGGTCTTTTCGAGCACGGGCAGAAGGTCCTTCATGGCGCTGATCTTCTTGTCGTAGATCAGGACATAGACGTCCTCGAGCTCGCACTCCATCTTCTCGGGATTGGTTACGAAATAGGGGCTGATGTAGCCGCGGTCGAACTGCATGCCGTCGACGGTCTCCAGGAAAGTCTCGCTGCTCTTGGATTCCTCGACCGTGATCACGCCGTCCTTGCCGACTTTCTCCATCGCGTCGGCGATCTTGTCGCCGATCTCTCTGTCGGAGTTGGCGCTGATCGTGCCGACCTGGCAAATTTCATTCTTGCCCTTGCAGGGGGTGGAGAGCTTCTTCAGCTCGGCCACCACGACTTCCACGGCGGCGTCGATGCCGCGCTTGATGCTCATGGAATTGACCCCGGCGGTCACGCTCTTGAGGCCCTGCTTGAAAATGGCCTGGGCCAGGACCGTGGCGGTCGTGGTGCCGTCACCGGCCACGTCGCTGGTCTTGGAGGCCACCTCACGCACCATCTGGGCGCCCATGTTCTCGAACGGGTTCTCCAGGTCGATTTCCTTGGCTACGGTCACGCCGTCCTTGGTCACGGTCGGGGCGCCGAATTTCTTGTCGAGAATCACGTTGCGGCCCTTGGGGCCCAGGGTGACCTTGACCGCATCGGCCAGTTTGTCCACGCCGCGCATCAGATCGGTGCGGACGTCATCACTGAATTGGATCAACTTCGCCATTGTGTTTCCTCCTTGGGAAGACCCGCGCCCGGCCAGGCCGGAGGCGGATCGGATACCTTTCACGATTTACTTTTTTCAGCGGAATCGAAGCGTTCAGATGACCGCGAGCACGTCGCTCTCACGCATGATCAGGTACTCCTCACCGTCCACCGTGACCTCGGTGCCGGAATACTTGCCGTAGAGGACCTTGTCACCCTTCTTCAGCTCCATCTTTACCGGCTTGCCCTCATCGCTCATCTTGCCGGGGCCCACAGCCACTATCTCGCCCTGCTGGGGCTTTTCCTTGGCCGTGTCGGGGATGATGATGCTACCCTTCTTCTGCTCGGTCTCTTCGAGGGGCTTTACCACCACTCGGTCAGCCAGGGGTTTGATCTTCATGCTGCCACCTCTCGTATTATGGGGTTAATTGATTCTACAGCACGGCAGTACTGCATTGATTGAAACACTGTGTTAGCACTCGGACTGCCAGAGTGCTAACAAACGGAGTAAAAAAATTTCAGCTCTTCGCGCCGGCGCTCGGGCAGCTCCCCGATTCGGAACAGGTCGAGCAGGATGAACCGTTGGACTTGTTCTTGTAATCCGTGGCGTAGAAACCGCTGCCCTTGAACACGAACGCCCCGGCGCTCATCACCCGTGTCACTTTAGAGCCGCCGCAGCTTTCGCAGTGCAGCTCGGGCTTCTCGTTTATCCCGTGCAGGACCTCGAACACCTTGTTGCAATCCGCGCACTGATACTCGTAGATCGGCATACCCACCTCGCTCGCTGGAATGTTCTCAGCTCTTCCATAGTTGCAAATCACATACCAGAAAAGCTCAGCCGGGGATCGGTCCCCGGCTACCTCCAACCAATATATACCTTTATCCGTGGAATGCCAAGCTCATTCTGCATATTCGCCTCAACCGGTCGCTGTCCGTATGGCAGACTGTCACTGCCATACAGACAGCGCCGATGGGGGCTTGGGTCTGCCAGGACGGCAGAGCGTTACGCTGCCGCTGGGCCCTCCAGGCGGTTGAACAGCACAGCCTCGCCCTGCGGGTCCAGCGAGGCCAGCAGGCGGGCGCCGCGGGGCGGCTGGTTCTCCAGTATCCAGCGCGCCAACGGGTTCTGCAGGTTACTCCGCAGCACGCGCTTGAGCGGCCGCGCCCCGTAGAGCGGGTCGTAGCCCCGGGCGGCCAGGCTCGCGCGCAGCGCCGGGTCGAGGCTCAGTTCCAGTCCGCGCTCGGCCAGAACGGAGTCGAAACGGGCGAGCTGGATGTCGATGATCCGGTCGATATCCTCGCGGCTGAGCGGGTTAAAAATGATAATATCATCCACCCGGTTGAGGAACTCGGGCTTGAACGTGCGCCGCAGCTCCTCCAGGGTCTGCGCCTCCGCCGCGGCGCGCCCGGCCTCGCCGGCTGCGGCCAGGGCCGCGCCGCCGAGGTTCGAGGTCATGATGATCACCGTGTTCGAAAAGTCCACCGTGCGGCCCTTGGCGTCGGTCAGGCGGCCGTCGTCCAGCATCTGCAGCAGGATGTTGAACACGTCCGGGTGCGCCTTCTCGATCTCGTCGAACAGCACCACCGCGTAGGGACGGCGGCGCACCGCCTCGGTGAGCTGGCCGCCCTCCTCGTAGCCCACGTATCCCGGCGGGGCTCCCACCAGGCGCGCCACGGCGTGGCGCTCCATGTACTCCGACATGTCGATCCGCAGCACCGCCTCCTCGCTGTCGAACAGGAAATCGGCCAGGCTGCGGGCCAGCTCGGTCTTACCCACACCGGTGGGCCCCAGGAAAATGAAGCTGCCAATGGGATGGCGCCCCTCGGTCAGGCCCGCGCGCGCCCGGCGGATTGCGTCGGACACCGCTCGCACGGCGTCGTCCTGGCCCACCACGCGGCGGCGCAGACGCTCCTCCATGTTCAGCAGCTTGTCTCGCTCGCCCTCGAGCAGCTTGTCCAGCGGCACCCCGGTCCACTTGGAGACTATGGCCGCGATGTCGGCCTCGTCGATCTCTTCGCTCAGGATTTTCTTTTCCGCCTGCAGCTCGGCCAGGTGCGCGCGGGCGGCCTCCAGGTTCTTTTCCATCTGGACCAGGTGCCCATAGCGCAACTCGGCGGCGCGGGCCAGGTCGCCGCGCTTCTCGGCCTCGGCGGCCTCGCGGCGGGCCTGTTCCATGCTCTCGCCCAGGTCCTGGATCTTCTTGATCTGCTCCTTCTCGTTCTGCCAGTGCAGCAGCATCCCGCGGCGCTCCGATTCCAGCTCGGCCAGCTCGGTCTCCAGGCGCGCCAGGCGCTCACGGCTGCCCGGGTCGCGCTCTTTCTTGAGCGCCTCGCGCTCGATCTGGAGCTGCACGATTTTGCGCTGCACAGCGTCGATCTCGGCCGGCAGGCTGTCGATCTCGATGCGCAGGCTGCTGGCCGCCTCATCCACCAGGTCGATGGCCTTGTCGGGGAGCTGGCGGCCGGTGATGTAGCGGTGGCTGAGGGTCGCCGCGGCGATCAGGGCGGCATCCTTGATCCGCACCCCGTGATGCAGCTCGTAGCGTTCTTTCAAACCCCGCAGGATCGAGATCGTGTCGGCCACCGAGGGCTCGGCCACGTAGACGAGCTGGAAACGGCGCTCCAGGGCCTTGTCCTTCTCGATGTATTTCTGGTATTCGGCCAGGGTGGTGGCGCCCACGCAACGCAGCTCGCCGCGGGCCAGGGCGGGCTTGAGCATGTTGGAGGCGTCCACCGCCCCCTCGGCCGCTCCGGCCCCGACCAGGGTGTGCAGCTCGTCGATGAACACGATCACCTCGCCGCCGGAGTCGCTCACCTCGCGCAGGACGGCTTTCATGCGGTCCTCGAACTCGCCGCGGAACTTGGCCCCGGCCAGCATCTGGCCGATATCCAGGGCCAGCAGGCGTTTGCCCTTGAGGCCCTCCGGCACGTCGCCGTCCGCGATGCGCTGGGCCAGGCCCTCCACCACCGCGGTCTTGCCCACGCCCGGCTCGCCGATCAGCACCGGGTTGTTCTTGGTGCGCCGGCTCAGGACCTGGATCACCCGCCGTATCTCGTCATCCCGGCCGATCACCGGGTCGAGCTTGCCGGCCCGGGCGGCCTCCAGCAGGTCGCGGCTGTAGCGCTTGAGGGCCTGGAACTTGTCCTCCGGGCTCTCATCCATAACTTTCTGCGTGCCGCGCAGCTCGGAGAGCGCCCGCAGCAGGGCGTCGCGGCTGGCCCCACAGGACTTGAGCGCCTGGGCCGCACGGTCGCCGCCCTCGCCCAGGGCCAGAAGCAGGTGCTCGGTGCTCACGTACTCATCCCCCATGCGGCCGGCCTCCTCTGAGGCGCGCTGAAGGGCGCGGCGGAACGCCGGGCTGGGGGCCAGCTCCAGGCCCTCGCCGCTGGTCCGGGCCTGGCTGTCCACCAGACGGCGGGCCTCGGCGCGCACCTGGGCCAGCGGGATACCCACTTTCTGGAACAGCGGCTCCACCAGGCCCTCGTGCTCCTCGGCCAGGGCCAGCAGAAGGTGGGCGGTGTCGATTTCGGGCGCATGTGACTGCTGCGCGTTCTGCGCGGCCCGCTCCAGGGCCTCGCGGCATTTCAGGGTCAGCCTGTCCATCCTGTTCATGAATTATCCTCCTGTTCCAATCGTGTTTCTTCGTGCATTTTTCCTCTGCAAGCTCTCCCCGACCGCACCCGGCACCGTACAAAGCCTGCAGCATTTCTATTCCATCCTTCAATAAACTCAATTTCCATGCCAGGGATCACTGGCAGAGACAGCTCGCTGTTAAGCCAGATTTTCTCGGTCCTTACGAATGCCGGGGGTGAATCCGCGCCCCGCGAAGGCGGGCCGTCATCCGCCATTCTGGCAGACTGCCAAAGGCAACCCGCACCTAAAAGGCTTGACATTTAGGCTTTTCTGTAAGATATAATTCATGCAGCCCCGGCAGGAGACGATCCTTCCGGTCGCATCGGGAACTATCTTCGGGCACGCTCACCCCAATCCGCTCCGACAGGCAAGGACAATGAAAGTCCTGATCGTGGACGATGACAAAAATATCCGTGGCATGCTGGGCTCATTTCTGGCCAAAGTCGGCTGGACAGTGGTCGCCGCGGGCAGCCCGGATGAGGCGCAGGGGCTGTGCGATGACTCGGTGGATGTGGTCATCTCCGACATCCGGATGGAAAACCAGAGCGGCGCCGACCTTCTGGCCGGTATCCGCGAAACATATCCCTGCCTGGAAGTGATACTGATGAGCGGGTACGACGAGGCCCGCGAGATGATCGAGCGGATGGGGCTGAAAGCATTCGCCTACCTGAAAAAGCCTTTCGACCTGGCCGAGCTGAACCGCCTTCTGCTGGCCGCAGTGCGACAGCGTGACAAAGCCCTGCTCGAGCTGCGTCTCGGCGAAAGCAAGACCGGCTTCGGGAGCGGGGCCGCGGATGACGGCGCGCGGGAGGGACTCCCTCCGCTGGACATTCTGCCGCTGCCGTTGCTCACTCTCAACGCCGACCTGGAGGTGACCGCCTGCAACCGGCCCGCAGCGGCGCTGTTCAGTCGGACGCCGGAGGAGATGTCGGGCCGTAGGTTTTGCCAGCTCGTGCGGATGGGGCAGTCCTGCCGGACCGGCAAACCCGGCGCGGCTGCGGGTGACTGCCCCCTGTACGCCGCCGACAGCCAGGGCGAGCCCTGCGTGCGCTGCGGAGCCGACGCGTTCTATTTTGTGCCGGACAGCACCTCCGGGGTGACCCTGCGCGCGCTCTGCCGACAGTTGGGAGCGCAGGCGGACAACCAGCGCCTGCTGCTGCTCGAGGACATCACCAACCAGAGCGAGGCGGATTTCCGCGAGGAACTGATCACCCGGCGGATGGTCATGGGCGAGATATCGGCGGTATTCTCGCACGAGTTCAACCAGCCGCTGAACGCCATTTCATCTTACCTTCAGCTGTTGAAATACCGCCTGGACGAGGGACGCGAAATCAAGCCGGAGGAGCTGGCCGTGATGTGCCAGGAGATGCTGTCTGAGGTCGGCCGGATAAACTGCATGATCCAGATGGCGCGCGAGTCAGCGGCACAGAGGCGGGAGGGCGCGCCCCTGGAGGCGATCAACCTGCGCAATCATTATTTCCGCTTCATCGGGCTGCTGCGCGGGCATATCCTGCGGCGCGGGATTGAGCTGGAGGAGGAGTTCCCGGCCGATCTGCCCCTGGTGGCGGCCACTCCGGTCGGTCTGGGTAAAGTGTTCGAGTGCCTTCTGCTCAATGCGATAGATGCGATAAGCGCCGCCAAGGCGGCCGGCTCCGGAACGCGGGGCGTGATCAGGGTCAGCGCCGCTCCGCAGGAACAGGAGGGACGGCCGGGAGTCAGGGTGCGGGTCGAGGACAACGGCGTGGGAATCCGGCCCGAAATACGTGACAGACTGTTCGAACCGTTTTTCTCCGGCAACGATAAAACAGCGCGGCCGGGACTTGGCCTGACCATAGCGAGCGGAATTCTGCACGGCTTCGAGGGACGAATCGAGCTCGACACGGAGCAACGGGAGGGCGCCTGCATGTCTTTCTGGCTCCCGTTGCCGGGCAACGAGAATGCTGCAGGATGAGGTGATCCGATGCAGAAGGAAACGAAAGCTTTGCATGTCCTGGTGGCGGACGATGAAAGATCGGTCCTGAACACGGTGGTCATGTACCTGCGGGAGCGGGGCTACCTGGTGGAATACGCCGCGGACGGGCCGAGCGCTCTGAAAGCGGTGGAGGAAAATTCGCCGGACGTGGTCTTGTCGGATGTCAAGATGCCGGGCATGGACGGACTTACCCTGCTGAAGAAAATCAAGGCCGTGGACGACAAGATCGAGGTCATCCTGATCAGCGGGTTCGGGGACATGGACCTGGTGATCCAGGCCCAGCGCGCCGGGGCTTTCGATTTCATCCGCAAGCCCATCGATTTCCGCGACCTCGACATGGCCCTGGAGCGCACTGGCAAATACCATCAGTTGCGCTGGCAGAAACGTCAGGCCGCCGAGCAGATCGGCCTGATGGAAAAGAGCTCGGCCCTGAGCGGAGAGATCGACAACATCATCGGCGACAGCGCCCCGATAGGCCACATCAAGAACCTGATCCGCAAAGTGGCCCAGACCGACCGCACCACGGTGCTGATCACCGGCGAGACCGGTACGGGCAAGGAGCTGGTCGCCCGGGCGATCCACCGCCTGAGCGGACGGGCCGAGCACCCGTTCATCCCGGTCAACTGCACCAGCCTGACCCACGGCCTGGCCGAAAGCGAGCTGTTCGGGCACGAGCCGGGGGCGTTCACCGGGGCGCGGGGGCGCAAGGCCGGGTTCTTCGAGCTGGCCGACAAGGGCACCATTTTCCTGGACGAGATCGGGGACATGGAGCCCAGCCTGCAGAGCCGCCTTCTGCGCGTGCTCGAAAACTACAGTTTCTTCCGGGTGGGCGGCAAGCGCGAGATACGAGTGGACGTGCGGGTGGTGGCCGCCACCAACCGCGACCTGCACGAGCTGTCGCGCGAGGGCTCGTTCCGCCTCGACCTGCTCCACCGTCTCGAGGTGTTCACCATCCAAACCCCCTGCCTCAGGACCATCCCCACGGACATCAAGAACCTCTGCGCCTCGATGATCCGCTTTTTCAACCGCGAGCTGAAAAAGAACATCCAGGGCATCTCGCCGGCCGTACTCGAAATGCTGAAAGTCTACAGCTTCCCGGGCAATATCCGCGAGCTGCGCAACATGATCGAGCGGGCCATGATCCTGGCCAACACCCAGCAGCTCACCCCGGAGGATTTCCCCAACCTTCAGGACAGGCACGCCTGGCAGGCCCCCACTTCGAGCAAGGTCGAGGTGGAGCTGATGCCTCTGGAGGACATGGAGCGCATGCTGCTGAAGCGGGCGCTGGAAAAAGCCGGGGGCGTGAAACTGCGCGCTGCGGAGATACTGGGGATCAGCCGGGAATCCCTGCGGCGCAGGATGGAGAAATACGGGTTCCAGGACTGAGGTGCGGGACGGGAAGGTCTGGCGGACAATCACGATAGGGAAATACGAGGGGCACGGCGCGCGCCGTGCCCCCAATTTTTTATCTGGATATCAAGCTGCGGGCGGGTCAGTCCTCTTTCAGGAAGCTGAAACGCGCGGCGGCCATGACATACAGCAGGCTCAGCAGCACCGCGGCCGCGGTGCTGATCGCCGTGTTGAGCAGGCGCTTGGGACGGCTCTTGTACTCGGGCAGGTTGGCCGGGTCCAGCACGATGGCGCTGGGGATGTCATCCGCCTCGTTCAGGCGGGCCTCCTCGAACTGGGCCGCCAGCAGGGCGTACATCTCCTCGTGGATTTTCACCCCGCGGTACAGGCGCATGTAGTCCATGGCCGCCTCGGGGATATCGGCCAGGGGCACGGTGAGCTTGCCGGCATTCCGCGTGGTGGCGCCGTTGACCTCGGCCCGGATGCGCGCTATCGCGCGGTCCATCTCCTTGATCGCCGCCTCCAGGCGACGGACATCGGGGTGGGCCGCGGTGTAGAAATCGCGCTTGATCTTGAGTTGCACCATCTGGCTCTCGCGCTCGGCCTCCAGCAGGGCCAGCATCTCCATGGTCCCCCGGAGCGGGGCGGTCACTATCTCGGCCAGGCCCTTGGCCTGCTCCTCCGGATCGATGATGCCGAATTTTTTCTGCATCACCACCAGACTGTCCTCCAGATCGTGGAGGTACAGCCGTTCCTCCTCCAGGCGGTCCTGCAGGAAACGCCTCCGTTTGGTGGCGGAGAACATCCCGCGGTCGAGGATGACGTTGTTGAGCTGGATCACGTACTCGCGGGCCAGGTCGCGGGCCAGCTCCGGGTTTTCCCGGGCCTCCACTTTCACCACGATATGGCCCTCGGGCGGGAAATCGATCCAGGTGTGACGGGCCAGCTCCTTGCGCGCCAGGAAACGGTACTCGGTCTTGTAGACCTTCATCAGGTCGTACTTGTCGATCAGCGAATCCGCCACGGTCTGGCTGTTGAGCGCCACCACGAACAGGAACTGCGAGGGGTTGATCCCGGCGATGCCGCTGGCCAGACGGCTCAGGCCGCCCGGCATGTCGGAGGCCCGGGACAGGAGCATGCCCATGATGCCGAAACCGCTCTTTTCCTGGGGCGGCATGATCACTGTGGTGGATTCGTACCATTTGGGCAGGATAAGGAAATTCACCAGCAGGGCGACCACCGCGGTCACAGCCCCGACCACAGCCGGGATACGCCAGCGGCGCCCGATTATCGAAAGCATCTGCGGCAGGTCAATCGTTCTGTCGGCCAAAGCTCTCCCCCGCGGTGATTATCTTGCGGCGACCGCGATCAGCACACCCACCAGTGAGATCAGCGGGGCCAGCGTGCGGTCGAGCCAGCGTACTTTTTCCGGGATGTACAGCATGTCGCCGGGATACAGACGGTCGGTGGCGGACACCTCGACCGTACGGCCGTCGCTGCGCCGCACCTTGAACTTGGTCGTGCTGCCGTACATACTCGGACCGCCGGCCTGTCCCAGGTAATCGAGGGCCGTGAACCCGCTCTGGTACAGGTAGCGCCCGGAGCGGGTGACATTGCCGGTGACATAGACGAAAAACTGCTGTGTCGGGAATTCGATGGTCGAGCCGGTCTCAAGGGGGGTTTGCAGCATGGCCTCATCCAGGTCGGCCTGGCGCTCGGCGCCGCTCTTGGAAACGATTCGCACCCGCACCTTGCCGCCCACGCCCTCCACATCCGGCTGGCCGACCAGGGCCAGAAGGTCGCCCAGGGTCTCGCCGGGGTTGATCTCCACCCGGTGCTCGCTCATCTCGTCCTTCGAGATGTCGTTGATCTTGATCGAATCGGCCCCCACCAGGTTGATGAACCGTCCGCGCAGCAGCACGTAGTCCTCCACCTGCGGCACCTCCAGGATGCAGCCGTCCACCAGGCGCGGGTTGAAAGCCGGGTTGCCGGTGGCCACGAAAGCCAGCAGGTCGGCGCTGGTCAGGGGTTTGTGGTCGCGGTCGAACAGGTGCAGCCGGCGACGGGAGCCGCCGGACTTGATGCCCTCGGCGGCGCGCACCAGGTCGCTCACCCGGTCGAACGCGCTGTGGTAGTAGGTGCCGGGCTTGTTGACCGCCCCGACCACGTAGGCCCGGAACAGGCGCGGGTTGGTCAGCGAAAGCTGCACCCTCGCCCCGGTGAAGAAACGTGCACACTGGACTCCCAGAAGCTTCTCGGCGTTCTCCAGGCTCAGCCCGCCCACCTCGACCGGCCCCACCATCGGCACCAGCAGACGCCCCTCGGCCGAAACGACCAGCGGATAGGTGTAGTACTCATCACCGGCCCAGATCGAGACATCCATCTCATCGCCCGGGCCCAGGCAATATGCGGAGCGGTCCACCATGCCGTCCAGCGGCACCCGTTCACCCGGCTGCACGGTGCTGACCTTGTTCTGCAGCATTTGCTTTCTTTGCTCCATAGCCTGCTGCGCGGCGTTCTGGTCCAGAATGTCGGAGCGGCTGAGCTGGGCGGCGAGCGGCACCGGGCCGGTCAGACTGAGGGCTGCGCAAAGGGCGAGGAGGGCAAGGGTTGAAAAACAGGGCATCGCATTCTCCGCAGCATTGAGGCCTCGGCCCCAGAAAGAAACCGAACGCCGCAATCCGCTGGTTCACATGTTTTTTATGAAAGAACCCGACATCACCCAGACACATTCCAACTGGATGATGAAAAACGCTCCGCAAAGTACGGCTCCAACCGCTTTCCGCCTTTTACCCGGTGATTCGAACGCCACCCTGCCACCGGATAGCCAGCGTGACACCAGCATCGATGCCGGAACCGCGGCCAGCGGCACAATCGGGAAATGGTACGTGGGGTGTAGTATGGCGCGGCATAAAACAGAGCCACGCATCCGAGGCTCCACAGCCAGCCGAGGGCAGGCATCCAGTTCCCAAATATAACGATATATCCGAGTGCGGCAAGCATTATCGAGCAGTAGCACAAGGCATCCAGCCCCAGCACGAGCGCCACGCTCCAGGGCGGGAGACGGTAATGTTTCATGGCCTGTGCTCCGGAAAAGCTGTCGAAGGCCAGGAAGCAGCGCATACGGTTGAAAGTCCGGAATGCGAAAAGCCAAGGATGCGAGGCTATGTGTGAAAGCGCCTGGCTGAAAAAGAAGCGTTCCTGATCGGCCGGGCCGAGGCTGCGCCCGTATTCGAGAAGAGAGCTGAATTCGGCCGGCACGTCCCGCGAGCCCCGACTGTGAGAGCCGAACCACCAGGTGCGATAGAGCGGCGTGTACTGGTTGTTGCCCACAAAAAGGTTCATCGAGTTCGCGCTGTTGATGAACACGGCCTCCCCGCTCCGCCGCCAGACATGGTGCTCCCAAGCCAGCAGCGGAACGGAGGCGGCAAATGCGACCAGCAGGGCTTTCGTCGCACGCCTGGCGCCGGCGCGCACCCAGACCAGCGCGGCCAGGAGTGGGACCAGAATCAAAATGGATGGTCGCAGCAGGACCGCTGCCCCCAGCACCAGACCCAAGGTCACGGCAGCGGTCCAGCCCCCGGGTTTCACGGATTTTTCAAGCAGCAACAGGGCCATCAAACACAGAGTGGCTGTCGGGAGCTGTGTCAACGGGAACTGGGACTGGAAGACGAAAGCCGGCGAAAAGACGAAGAACAGCACCGCAAGGTTGGCGGCCTGAATCCCGGAGCGGCCACGGACATAGGCGAAGAGCGCGAGGCTGAAAATGAGATAGACCGGAAGCATCGACAGCCGGCAGGCAACCTGGCCGTCCACAGGCAGGTACATCCAGAGCCGCAGATAGGCGGGAAGACCGGGTGGTAAATACAAACTGGTCCCGCTGTCCGTGATCTTCAGCGCCTGGGTATAGTACGCCGCCGCATCATCGAACAGCGGGTCGCGCCAGGTGCATGCCAGAAGAAGCAGGCGGACAGACAGTCCAAACCCGAGCAGCAGCGGGAAAGCCTTGCGTGAGTTCAGCCCACGCCGGAGCGGTTCGATCGACCAGGTCATGATTGCACCACAGAACCGGATGAACGACGGGGGGCCGCACGAGCGTTGCAAATATAACTAAATCGGAATCAATTACAAGCGTTTCATCGAGGCTATTCAGTTAATCCACAAGTGGTTTACAATTGTCCTGAATACCGCTATATTAAGCGGACGCATCGATTACGTGTGAAAACTTATAATATCGGGGGAAGGTTGGGGATGAAAGCCGGAAAATGGATCCTGTCGATACTGGCCGGGACCTCGGTCGGCATCGGGGGCGGCCTGCTTGTCAGGCAGGGTATTAAAGCGAAAAAACGATTCGGTGAGAAACGCCGGTGGATGAGCCAGGTCCTGCGCGCCAGCGTTCTGCGATTGGCCGAGGAGAACGGCTCCAGCTTCTCCGCCTCGGAAATTTACTATTTCATCTGGATCCTGGAGCGGGTCTGCCACCGTCACAAGGTGGCTTTCCCGGATTTCGTTTTCCGGGTGGAGGACGGCATGCTCTTCAGCCCGCGCCTGACCCGCCTGCTGCGGATAATGCTGCGCGACGGGCGGCTGCGCCTGGAGGGCGACCGTCTGTCACCACAGGAGGGCGCCGGGGGCGAAAGCCTTGACCGCCTGGACCCGACCCTGGCCGCGATCATCGACGAGACCGCCGGGCAATGGCTCCGTGATTTCCCGGATGAGCCGCTGGTGAGGTTCGGGAAACTGTTCCGCTGAGGGAATGACCATGGTCCGTCCGATAGACCACGCCACGGTGATGCAGCAATTCACCCACGTGGAGAAAGAAAGCCAGCAGCAACAGTCGCACCCGGAGCTGAGCCGCCTGCAGTCCGAGCAGAACGAGTTGAAACGGGCCGCCGAGGAACGCCGCCGCACCAAGGAGACCTCGCCAGGGGAGAAAACCAAAATCCACCCGGATGAGGGCCGAAAGGATCAGCGCCGGCAGCGGCGCGGCAGGCGACGTGGGTCCTCGGGCGACGGCCGCGGCTCCAACGTGGACCTGCTGGCCTGAACCACCGCCCCTTTTGAGTCTACTCGGCGTGGTGCGGCGGCTGTCTCAGTCTCTCCGGGCCGGGTTTCCAGCCGCGCCTGAGTTGCGACACCTCCACGCAGATGTCCCGGATCACCATCCGCGCCGCCACCTTCGAGATCAGCCAGTTGTTGCCCAGCACCGAGAACACCAGCGGCTCGCCGTCCAGCGTGCGGGCATAGCCCGACAGGGACATGACCGAGGTGATGTAGCCGGTCTTGGCGTGTATCTTGCCATCCGCCGGGGTGCTGTGCATTATCCGCACGCCGTTGTCCACGCCGCTGATCGGCAGACTGGCGATGTACTGCTCGGCCGCCGGGTGGTCGTGCATGAAAGTGAGCAGGCGGATAAACATGTCCGGGGTGACCAGGTTCAGGCGGCTGAGGCCCGAGCCGTCCTCCAGCCGGATTTTCGACATGTTCACCCCCAGCTTGCGCAGCAGCCTCTGCTCCACCTCGATCCCCTGCTGGAACCCGCCGCCGCGCCCCTGGCGCGCCCCCAGAGTGAACAGCAACTGCTCGGCGTAAAAATTGTGGCTGCGCTTGAGGATCACCCTCACGATCTCGGTCAGGGGCACGGATTCGTGCTGGGCCACGATGGAGGGCGCGCGCCCCATTATCCTGTCGCTCTCCTCGGTATCGGCCACCAGCCGCACCGGCCCGTCCACCCGCACCCCCTTGCGCGCCAGGGCGTCCAGGAACGCCGAGGCTGCGAACAGGCCGGGCGAGTCCACGGCCACGTGCTCCATGAAACCGATGCTGCCCTTGTAGATCCCGCCCGACAGGACCACCGCGGTGCCGGGGGTCTCGCGCGAGATCACCAGGTGATCGCCGCTGCGGTCGCCCACGGTGACTGCGCGGTTGATCACGTTCATCACCGAAGAGGAGGGTGTGACGCGGATCACGGGCGGCTCGCCCACCTGGGAGGCCGGATAGGCGTTCAGGTCGATCACGTTGTCGTTGTAGGAAAGGGCGCTCACCGGGGCGGCGTACCACCAGGTGAGGTCCTCCCACGACCAGCCGTCCGCCAGGAACGGCGGCTGGAACAGGGAATTGTCGGCCACGAGGTCGCCGCTGACGTGACGGATGCCGGCAGCGTGAACCTCGGCGGCCAGCTCGTCCCAGACCGCGGTGGTGCTGCGGAAGAAACGGTCGGAAATGGTGGGGTCGCCGCTGCCGCGCAGAACCAGATCGCCCTGCAACGTGCTGTCGCCCGGCGAGACCGAGCCATCCGCCAGCACGGTGGTGCGGAAACGGTAGTCCGGCCCCAGGGCGTCCAGGGCCACAGCGGTCACCAGCAGCTTGAGGTTGGAGGCGGGCATGTAGCCGTGCTGGTCGTTGCGCCGGACCAGGTAGTCGCCCTTGTCCAGCGAGCGGAACACAATGCCCCAGTTCTCGGGGAGCTGGCCGTAGCGGGCCAGGATTTTGTCGATCTTGCGGTTGAGCTCCAGGCTGTCGGACGAGGCCGCCCGGAGCGCAAAGGGATAAATCATGACAGCCAAGACGCAGAACAGCGCCGCCGCCGCTTTAGGCCGCAGCACTTGCGCAGACTCTCTTTCACGGACAATACCAGACCGCATCACAATACCCGCCTCCCCTTTTTTCGCATCTCTCTTGTCACTCCGGACCGATCTCTGTTTACCAGTGCTCTTACAGCTTTGAAATCTATCGACTCCTGGGGTGAGCTGTCAACCGGATAAATCCGCGGCGCCGCTCACTCTGTCCAACCGTTTCCTTTCTAACTCGTTCGCCGGAATATCCTTGCAATTGCGGCTTGACAAAAGGCGCCGCACGGCTTTAATTATCAAGTGGAGAGAGAAGAGAACGGAAGAGCACCGCCCGAATATCCCGTTCAGAGTTGTGCACCGACCGCAGTCCTGGCCCAGTCATCCGATGAGAGTGTTATCCGCCCCCCGGCCTCCCGGTGCGCTCACCCGGAGCCAGGGGCGAAAAGCCCCCCCGAATTGAAAGTGAGGGTATCGATATGATCAACTACGACCAGGAAGTCTCTGGAATCCACGCCCCGCCGCAGGCCGGCGGACTCGGCGGCGAAAGGGCCCTGGAGCCTCCCGCCCGCGCCGTTTCCCTCGAACGCATCCTCAACCTCGAGCGGCCCGCCCTGCTCGACCTTCTCTGGCAGACGGACCGCAAGATACAGCACATTCTGCTCAGCCGCGCCTCGATCAGCGAAGCCCGCAACGGGCTGTTCGAGTACCTGAACGACCTGGAACGGCACTATTTCAACATCTACTCGGACAAGAAATTCAAGGACCTGCACGACGTGCGGAAAAAGCACGCCAAATGGTGTATCCGGGTGTTCAAGAACATCATCCGCACCGAGAACGAGAAACTTAGCGGGGCCAGCGCCCTGGGGAGCCTGATCAAGCTGGCCTCGCGCACCGTCTCGCGGGGCGAGCCGGTCAGCCGGGGGTTCATTCTCGAGATGCTGTTCCTGTTCCTGGGGATCAACGGGCGTTTCGGGTTCTACCGCCGGGAAAAGCCCTCCGCGCTGGAGCTGACCGCCGAGGAGCGGCCCGGACTGGCGCGCTCGCACCTTCTGGACAGTTACGGCAAGCGGGTGCGCGAGGCCATGGCGCGCTACGAAAGCGGCCTTGACGGGCGGGTCCGGGCGCTGAACGAGGAGTCGGTGCGGCGGATCGCCGCCGCCCTGGGGGCCGGCCCCAGGGAATGGAACGACTGCTGCTGGCAGATGCGCCATATCGTCTGCCGCCTGTCCGACCTGGAACGCCTGGTCGAACTGACAGACAGCGAGCGACACGCCCTGGCCCAGGCCGAACGGCAGGGCCTCGCGTTCCAGATCACCCCCTATTACCTGAGCCTGTTCCAGAGGCCCGGCCCCGGAGCCACGGATGCCGCCCTGCGGGCGCAGGTGCTGCCGGGGCTGCACTATGTGGAGGGCATGCGCCGGGCAGCGGAGAGCGGCCAGGACCTCGATTTCATGGGCGAGGCCGCCACCAGCCCGCAGGACGGGATCACGCGGCGCTACGTGCACGTGCTGATCCTCAAGGCTTTCAACAGTTGCCCGCAGCTCTGTGTCTACTGCCAGCGCAACTGGGAGGTGACCGGCCTGGACCGCAGCGGCGAGACCCGCGAGCGGCTTGAGAAAGCTATCGACTGGGTCGCGGAGAACGAGAACATCCAGGAGGTGCTGGTCACCGGCGGCGACCCGCTCACCCTGGGCGATGAGTACCTGGCCTGGGTCCTGGAGCGCCTGGCCGCAATCGGCCACCTGGAGCGCATCCGGATCAGCACCCGCACCCCGGTGACCCTGCCGATGCGGATCACCCCGGAGCTGGTGTCACTGCTGTCGCGCCACCACGAGCTGGGACGGCGCGAGGTCTGCGTGGTGACTCATTTCGAAAGCCCGCTCGAAATGACCCCCGCGGCCCTGGATGCGGTGGGCCGTCTGCGCTCGGCGGGCCTGAGCGTGTACAACCAGGAGGTTTTCACTTTCTACAACAGCCGGCGCTTCCAGACCGCGCACCTGCGGCGGGTGCTCAAGCGCAGCGGAGTGGACCCCTACTACTGTTTCAACGCCAAGGGTAAGGATGAGACCGTCGATTTCCGGGTGCCCATCGCCAGGCTGCTGCAGGAGTGGACCGAGGAGGCGCGCCTGTTGCCGGGCCTGGCCCGCACGGACACCCCGGTGTTCAACGTGCCCACCCTGGGCAAGAGCTATCTGCAGTCGTGGCAGGACCACGAGATCGTGATGCTGCTGCCGGACGGCCGCCGGGTCTACCGGTTCTACCCCTGGGAGTCGATGCTGGCCCTGACCAAGCCCTACCTGTACACGGATGTCTCGATCCACGACTACCTGACCCGCCTGGCGGCCGAGGGCGAGAACGTGAACGACTACCATTCGATCTGGTACTATTTCTGAGGCGGGAAAACCTATAGGGCACGGCATGCCGTGCCCTTACATTGAAAGGCCAAATCTCTGCCTCTACCGGTTCACTCAGACATGGCCGGGAAAGACAAAAAGGGCGAACACAGGGTTCGCCCCTACGAATGCTCTCTGATCTCGTTGCAGGGGCACGGTGCTCCGTGCCCAATAACGCCTTCCCTGCGGCTCATTTCCGCCAGAACACGCCCTGGCCGTCGATGGGCTGCACCGTCGCGCTGATCCCGTGCTCCCGGCGGTAATCCACCGTGGCCTCGCGGCAGGTTTTCAGGTTGTAGTCGTCGATGATGCAGAACCCGCCCGGGCTGAGCTTTGGGTAGAGCGCCCCCAGGGCGTCCATGGTCGAGCTGTACATGTCTCCGTCCAGCCGGATCAGGGCCAGCCGCTCGATGGGGGCGGCGGGCAGGGTGTCCTTGAACCAGCCCTTGAGGAACACCACGCTCTCATCCAGCAGCCCGTACTTGCGGAAATTCTCCTCCACCTGCTCCTGCGAGACCGCCAGGAAATCGAACTTGTGCAGCTTGTCGCCGCGGTCCTGCGGGAACCGCTCCAGCTCGGGCGGCGGCAGGCCCTGGAACGAGTCGGCCACAAACAGGCGGCGTCCGGTGGAGCCGTGGGCTTCGAGCACCGCTTTAATAAAAATAGAGGCCCCGCCGCGCCAGACCCCGGTCTCGATCAGGTCTCCCGGAACGTTGTCGGCCAGGACTGTCTCCACGCAGCGGCGCAGGTTGTCCAGCCGCCGCATGCCGATCATGGTGTCGGCCTGCATGGGCCAGATCTGACCGGTCTCGCGCTGCTCGGCGCTGTAGTGCACGGGCTTGACCAACTGATAGCCCAGGCGGCCGAGGACCCCGGTCAGGGCGCGCAGGAACAGCCGCTGGGGGGCATGCCGCCGCGAGGCGAAGGCGTCCACCGGCACGCCCGGCTCCTCCCAGAGCGAATAGGAAAGGGCCTTTTTGAGCAAGTCCAGATAAAGGTCGAGCAGGCTCGCGTTCACCGGGGGGCGCTCCGCTTGTGGTTCGTTTTGATTGCGAATGTGCAGAGCCTAAAATAACTCCATCGCCGCCCCTGTCAATCCCAGAGCCGCTGCGGAACCGTGGAAGCGGCTCACGGACATTGCGCGAAGGTAAAGATTTTTCTTGCTAAGTGTATGGCGGGTTTTAATATTTTTTCGGGCGCACGCCCTCTTTCCATTTCCAGCCGTCCGCTCCGGACGGCCAGTTGTCAATGCTTTCGCAGGAGCACCGGTCATGCCGCTGGGAAAAGTCAAGTGGTTCAACGACGCCAAGGGCTTCGGTTTCATCGAGCAGGATGGCGGCCAGGATGTGTTCGTGCATTTCAGCGCCATCCAGCGCGAGGGGTTCAAATCCCTGTACGAGAACCAGAAAGTGCAGTTTGACGTGGTCGAGGGCCCCAAGGGGCTGCAGGCGGCCAATGTCAAACCGCTGGAGGACTGAGCGGGTCTGGCGAGAATGAAGCGGCGCCGGCAAAAACTGAAATCGAACGAATGCGGGCGGTCCTGTTGCGGGCCGCCCGTTTGTTATTCCTGCGGGCGCTGATCTGCCCCATTTGGAGCGAGGCTGCGCTATGCCCAGGGCGGGCCGGGCAGATAGCGCACAGGTAAGTCATTGTGAAAAACGCGCCTTGATTTTTCATCCGGCCTGGCATGGAGCTTGTAAGGAAGTATAGGTTTGATGTAAAGATTGCCCGATTTGAGGTCAATAAAAGTTGGAGTAAGGGTTATCTGCCACCGGGAAGGAGATGTGAGTAGATGATCGAGTTGCAATCGGTGAACAAGTTCTACGGGGCGTTCCAGGTGCTGCGGGACATCTCGTTCAGCGTGGGCAAGGGCGAGATCGTGGGGTTCCTGGGTCCGAACGGGGCTGGCAAGACCACGACCATGCGCATCCTGAACGGGTTCCTCCCGGCGACCAGCGGGCAGGCGGTGGTGGCCGGCCACGCGGTGGACCGCGAGCCGCTGGCGGTCAAGCGCGCCCTGGGCTACCTGCCCGAGAATGTCTCCCTCTACAACGACATGACCGTCAGCGAGTACCTGCGTTTCGTGGCCGAGGCCAAGCGGGTCGCCCCGAGCGAGCGCCGCGCCCGTCTGGATAAAGTCACCGCCCAGTGCGGACTGGACAAGGTGAATAACCGTCTGATCGGCGCGCTTTCGAAGGGCTACCGTCAGCGGGTGGGACTGGCCCAGGCCATCGTGAACGACCCGCAGGTGCTGATCATGGATGAGCCGACCACCGGCCTCGACCCGGCCCAGATCATCGAGATACGGGAGTTGATCAACTCCCTGGCCGGCGAGCACACGATCATCCTGAGCACGCATATCCTGCCCGAGGTGAGCGCGGTCTGCAAGCGGGTGATAATAATCAACGAGGGACGGATCGTGGCCGAGGATTCGCTGGAGAACCTCACCGGTGGCAGCGGCCGCGGCGGCAGCGTCACCGTGCGGGTGGAAAGCTGCACGCCTGAACTGGAAAGGCGCCTGGCCGCGCTCAAGGGTGTGGCCTCGGTGCGCCTGACCGGCCCGGCCGCCCCGCAGGGCGAGACCGAGCTTATGGTTCTGGCCGAGCGCGAGGCCGACATCCGGCGCGCCGTGGCCGAGGCCGTGGCCGGCGCTGGCGCGGGCCTTCTGGAGCTGCGGCCCAACCGTCTGAGCCTCGAGGAAATATTCATGCAGATAATCACCCGGAACGCTTGAGGAGGGCGAAAGATAAAATGGGTTTCTGGCCTGTCTACAAGCGCGAGCTGAAAAGCTATTTCTACTCGCCCATCGCCTACGTGGTGATGCTGTTTTTCATCCTGCTGACCGGCATTTTCTTCATGCTCTTTGTCAGCGATTTCAGCATGGCCTCGATGAACCAGTCGCCCTACGGCGGCGGCTACAACCTGAACATCACCATGCGCGTGATCCGGCCGCTGCTGGGCAACATGAGCGTGATCATGCTGTTCATCCTGCCGCTCATCACGATGAAACCGTTCGCCGAGGAGCGCAAGAGCGGCACGATCGAGCTGCTGCTCACCTACCCGCTCACCGATCTGGACGTGCTCCTGGGCAAGTACCTGTCGGCCCTGAGCCTGTTCGTGATCATGCTCGGTCTGACTTTGATCTACCCCATGTTCCTCTACCTCCACTCCCAGCCCGAGACCGGCACCCTGGCCAGCGGCTATTTGGGGATTCTTCTCCTGGCCGGCTCGTTCATCGCCCTGGGGCTTTTCATCTCCTCCCTTACCGAGAACCAGATCATCGCCGCGGTGGCCACTTTCGCCGTGCTGCTGACATTCTGGTTCATGAGTTTCTGGAGCGAGGGCAACCAGATACTTCGTCACCTGTCGATCCTCGAGCATTTCAACAACTTCGCCGAGGGCGTGATCGACACGCGGGATGTGATATTCTACGCAAGTTTCATCCTGCTCTGGCTGTTCCTGACTCTCCGGGTCCTGGAATCCAAAAAGTGGAGGAGCTGAGCACCGATGGCCACCCGTTCATTCATATTTCTGATTCTGGGAGTGCTGCTCGCGGTCGCCGGCTATGTGGTCAAGGTCGCGCAGGCCGGGGTGGGACTCTGGTACATTGTCACCTGGGCGCTGGCCGCGCTGGCGCTGGGTTTCTACGTGGCGCGCAACCTGTCCGAACTGGGGATGCTGTTCACCCGCCGCGCGGCGCGCTACGGCGCGGTCTCGGTCTCCATGTCGCTGCTCTTCATCGGCATCCTGGTGCTGGCGGCCCTGTTCAGTGAGAAGCACAACCACCGCTGGGACCTGACCAAGAACAAGACCCACTCCCTGGCCCTGCAGAGCCGTCAGGTGCTGGAAAAGCTGGACCGCGACACCCTGGACCTGAATGTCTACGTGTTCTACCGCGGCGAGGGTGACCTGCGCACCAAGCAGCCGCTGCTCGACCTTCTGGAGACCTATTCCCTTCAGAGCAAGCGTTTCAAGTTCGAGAAGATCGACATCGACCGCAACCCGCTGCTGGCCATGCAGATGGGTATCACGAGCACCAGTACGGTGCTAATTCGCTACGGCGAGAAGACCGACAAGATATTCAGCGAGCAGGAGGCCAAGCTCACCAGCTCGATCAACTCGCTCATCGGCGGGGCCAGCCCCGGCGCGCGGGGGGCGGTCTATTTCACCACCGGCCACGGCGAGCCGGGCACGGACCAGGGCGACCCCTACTCGGTCAGCCGGGTGCGCCAGAGCATCGAGGACCAGATCGGCCCGGTGCGCGAGGCGTTCCTGGCCACGGGCAAGGGGGTGCCCGACAGTTGCGACATCCTGATTGTCGACGGCCCCAAGAAAGATTTCCTGCCCGTGGAACTGAAAGACATCGACTCGTTCCTGGCCCGTGGCGGACGGGCCCTGTTCCTGCTCGAACCGTTCATGCCCGACACCCTGCTGACCGAGCAGCTCGGCCGCTACGGGGTTAAAGCCGGCCATGACATCGTGGTCGACATGCTGCGCGGCTCGCCCAACAGCCCCTTCGCTTTCCTGGTCAAGGACTACCCGACCCACGACATCACCCGTTTCTTCGATGTGGGCACGGTGTTCGACATGGTGCGCTCGGTGGCCCCGGACAGCGTGCCGCCCCCGGGGGCCACGGTGAACCGATTCCTGGAGTCGAGCGAGAAAAGCTGGGCCGAGAGCGACCTGGGCACTCTGCAGAATAATTTCGACCAGGTGATCCAGCGCGCCTCGGACCAGGGCCACAAGGTGAGCCTGGGGGTGAGCGTGGAGCTGGAGCCCTCGTTCTTCCAGCACGAGGACAGCACCGCGGCCGACAGCACGGCCAAGCCGCGCGCGGCCCGTCTGGTGGTTATCGGGGACGGCGATTTCATCTCGGACACCTATATCGAGCAGCTGGGCAACCGTGACCTTCTGCTCAACTGCCTGCGCTGGCTGCGCGGCCAAAATGAAGATATCACGATCCAGCCGCGCGAGACCGAGAACACCCCTCTGGTGCTGGAGCGCTCGGACATGCTGACCATGGCCGTGGTCACCCTGGTGGCCCTGCCGCTGGTCATCATCCTGACCGGGGTCTTCATCCGGCTGCGTCGGAGGGCGAAGCGATGAGCGCGCGCAAGCCGTTGATTTACCTGGCGCTGTTTCTGGTGCTGGGTCTGGTCTACTATTTCTACGAGTACAAGGGCGGCGCGGAACGCCAGAAAGAAAGCGACCTGGATAAGAAGGCCCTGGTCTTCTCCGCCGACAGCGTGAGCGCGTTCCACGTGCTGCGCCACGACAGCCTGGGTGTGGACAGCCTGGTGCTGGTCCGCTCGCCGCAGGCCGGCTGGCGTATCACCTGGCCCCTGGCCGCGGATGCCGACAGCGCCGCGGTGGCGCGTCTCATCCGCAGCGCCGCGGATGCAGCGGTCGACCGGGTGGTGGAGGACAGCGCCGCGAGCCTGGCCCCGTTCGGGCTGGACAAGCCGGAGCTGACACTGAGCCTTCAGGTGGAAAGCAAACCCGGGCTGCGCCTGGCCCTGGGGGCCAAGAACCCCACCGGAAGCTTTATCTATGCGGTCAACCTCGACCGTCCGCGGCGGGTGCTGCTGCTCAACTCCTGGACCCGGACCGATCTGGACAAGCACGCCGCCGACCTGCGGGACAAGAAAGCCCTGCATTTCGCGAGCGACCAGGTGGAAAGCCTGAGCCTGGAGCGCGGCGCGGCGACAGTCTTTTCCGCCCGCCGGAGCGATAGCGGCCTCTGGGAGCTGACCGCGCCCTTGGCCGCCCCGGCCGAGAGCGACAGCCTCAAGGAGCTGCTGCGCGCGGTGGAGGAGGCCGAGGCGCTTTCGTTCGTGGACAGCCTGCCCGCCGGGGGGCTGAAAGCTTTCGGGTTGGACAATCCCGCGTTCACTCTCAGCCTGAGCGGACAGAAAGGCGAGATCGAGCGGCGGCTGTTCCTCGGCGGCAAGGATTCCACTGGCAACTACTACGCCCGCCGTCAGGGCATGGACAACGTGTACGTGCTGCCCGTCTCGCTGCTGTCGCGCCTTCTCCTCGACCCGGCGCGCCTGCGCGACCGGGCCCTGGTGCACGCGGCCCGCGAGCGGATCGACAGCCTGGCCCTGGCCCGTCCGGGCGAGGCCCCGCTGGCCGCGCGCAAGGACAGCGCCGGTGCGTGGAGCCTTCTGGTTCCCGAGCGCTCCCGGGCGGATGGCTCGCAGGTGGACGGTCTGTTGTGGGACCTCAAGGACCTGCGCGCGCGCCAGTTTGCCGACCCGCTTCCGGCCAGGCTCGCCGCCGCGTTCCAGCAGCCGCTGTTGACCGCGAGTGTGGCGGCCTCGGGCGCGGTGACCCGCCTGGAGTTCGCGTGCGCCTCGGCCGCGGACTCGCTGGTCTGGGTGCGGGTGACTGGCCTGCCGGGCGTGGCCGCGGTGGACAGCAGCGTGCTGGGCCGCCTCGACCCGGCCGGGCGCGATCTGCGCTACCGCAAGATCTTCGAGTTCGACACCGGCACGGTTAACCGGGTGGCCCTGGAGTACCCGGACCACAAGCTTGAGGTCGAGAAAAAGGGCGACACCTGGCAGCTTACCGCCCCGGAGAAAGCCCCGGCCAAGGAGTGGAAAGTGCAGAACCTGCTCTGGGACATCGAGGGCGTAAATTTCGAGAGCATCGTATCGGAAAGCGGCGCGGACAGCCTGAGCCAGGGCTTCGGCAAACCGTCCGCGCGGGTGGGCCTTTTCAAGGGTGACAGCCTGGTGGCCCAGGCCGCGTTCGGCGACTCGCTGGAGGCGGGACGGTCGGTGTACCTGCGCCGCAGTGGCACGGCCCGCACGTTCAAGGTGCCGATGAGCCTTCTGCGCGGCCTGCCCGCGAAAGCGGAGGACCTGAAGGGCGATGAACCGAAGCCGGAGCAGAAATAACGAGCGACAGCGTCAAGACAGAGGAGAATCTGCGTGAGGGCCGGCCGAAAGACCGGCCCTCTTTTTTTGTTCGAGGATTTCTCCTGCAGGGGCACCGTCTGCCGTGACCCCTTTTGATTCTTGTTCATCGAAACATTGACAGCCGCTGCGAGAGTTGCTAAGCTCAATAAAGCCTCAAACCAAAATATCCGTTACATTCCACTCCGACAATCCTATGAAAAGTTTCCGGAAGTTTTGGCTCGGTTCAGCCCTGCCCTGCCTCCTGGCCCTCGCCCTGCCGTTGCCGGCACCTGCCTGGGACGGCTCCCTGCACGGAGCGCCGCCGGATTCGGCGGTTCTCTGCCTGCTGCAGGAAATCAGCGGCGCATGGTGCCGCCTGTTTCCGGTCAACGGAAAGGAAGTGGAAGGGGTTGTCACGGTCCAGGCCGGGGGATTGACAATCAAGGCCTGGGCACAGACCGGATTGAATGTGAACGACAGCCGCAGACAGGACTTTTTCCCTTGGGCGGACATCGATTCGCTCAGCTTTGCCCGCGGTAAAAAAGAAAAGCCTGTCCCTCTGCAGGCCGGGGACCTGGCCCATCGCCCGGACCCGTCCCTGCTGCAGCTTATCCAAGCGCTGGGAAAAAACAATTATCGTGTGAGCCTCAAGGACGGCGACAGCTACAAGGGCCCGATCGAGGTGCGTCAGAGCGGGCTGCTGCTGACAAAGCTCCACCGCTTTGTCCCGTGGGATGATATCGCCGGACTCAAAGCCGCCAAGAACATGTCCGCGGTCACGAAAACGGTAATCATCGGCGCCGCGACCTGTGTCGCGTTATTCCTTCTGTTTCTCGAGCTCGAGTCAGGCGCATGAGAAACTGCCGGCTTGTATGTTTTCTGCTCGTGGCGGCCCTGCAGGCGCTGCCGGCCAGCGCCCCGGCACGGGAGAAAAGCGGAACCGGATTGCCTCCGGTATATGAGAACCTTACCCAGGGGCTGCTGCAGGATTATGTAGGCGACGAGGTCAGGATTGTCACGGCCGACTCCTCGGTTATCCAGGGCCGCCTGATCGCGGTAGACTCTCTGGCTGTCATACAGAAAAGCGATGGACAGGCGCTGAGAGTCGAGATAGACCGCATCGTGAAAATCGATTTCTCCCGGTCGCACGCCCTGACCGTAGCCAAATGTATCGCCGTGATCGCAGTGCCGCTGGCGCTTCTGGCTCTATTTTCATTGGCCACGGAATAGACCGGAGTGACATTCAATACCATCGCCATCCCGCCGTTCGTAATCCTCGGCCTGTTGTTCATGGCCCATTGACTCCATCCAGATAACCGCAGACTGGCCGCACCCACGGTTGCCCCGCAAACAGTTAAGTAATATATTCTTCCGCCGTAGTCCAGAAGGGAACGACTCTCCATTGCGGGTGTATTTTTTCTTAACACCCGTGCGAAGGGACCGCCCAAACCAGTCCCGCCGCCGGCAGTTCCCTTGCTCCAGCCCGCCCGCCCCCCAACCCAGCGGAGAGAACACGGTGCGAAGATTTGCCGGCGTAGTCCTGGCCCTCGCCTTTCTGGCATTCCATCGCCCTCTTGTCGCACAGCAGGTCCTGGATATAAAAGCCTCAACCCGCAGCATCCACGCCGTGCGGGCCACGGTGGCCCCGGCTGTCGACGGCGTGCTGGATGATCCGCTCTGGGCCGGGGCCGACTGGCAGGGCGGGTTCAGCCAGCTCAAGCCCTCTCCGGGCGCGCCCGCCCGCGCCGAAACCCGCGTGGCCGTGGCGTTCGACGACAGGCATATGTATGTCGCCTGGCGCTGCGCCAGCCCGGCCGGCCCCGCCACGAACAGCAAGACCAACCGCGCGGACGGCGACATGGACACCGACAACGCGGTCACTCTCTACCTGGATACTTTCCACACCCGCCGCGACTGCTACTACTTTTCCACCAACTCGCTGGGCATCCGGGTGGATGGCCGTATCGGCGAGGACGGCAACACGAACGACAAGAGCTGGGACTGCGCCTGGCAGGTGGCCGCGCGTGAGGACTCGGCTGGCTGGAGCGCCGAAATGGCGATCCCGGTGGCCGAGCTGCGTATCCCCAAGGGTGACTCCGCCGCCTGGGGGGTGAATTTCCGCCGCAACTATCCCGAGTATTTCGAGACCAGTTTCTGGCAGGAGCGCGACACGGCCTGGAAAGTCTCGCAATCGGGCGACCTGACCGGCCTGCCCGCGTTCCGGAAAGGTTTCAGCGCCTCGCTCTACCCGTACCTGGTCGGCCTGGACACCAACACGCCCGCGACCGGGCGGCGGACAATCCTGGCCTCGGGCGGGAGCGAGCTGATGGGCGGAGCCGACCTCAAGCTGGGCCTGGGCAGCTCGGTCAACGCCAATCTGACCTACAACCCCGATTTCGCCACCGTGGAGGCGGACCAGGACCAGATCAACCTGACCCGCTACGAGACTTTCTACCCCGAGAAACGCCTCTATTTCCTGGAGGGGGCCGAGCTTTTCAACGACCATTTCAACGTGTTCTACTCGCGCCGGGTGGGTGACCTGGATTTCGGGGCCAAGTCCAACGGACGGGTGGGGGCGTTCAACTACTCCGTGCTCGGCGCCCGCGAGCGCGCCGCCGGGGGCGAAAGCTCGGCCCTGTTCACTGTGGCGCGGGTGCAGCGCGATATCCTGGGCGCCTCGAATATCGGGCTCACCGCGGTGAACCGCAGCTATGACGGCGGCTACAACCGTGTGCTCTCCACGGATGCCACGTTCAACCTGCCCTCGCACGTCAAGCTGACCTCGCAGTTGGTGGGCAGTTTCCCCTCCGAGGGCGTCTCCAGCAAGGCCTGGTTTGTCCGCGCCGTCCGCGAGACCGAGCTGTACGGCTACCACCTGATGTACGAGAGCATCGATCCGGGTTTCCGGGACAACGTGAACAAGGTGGGCTACATCCAGGACGACAATCTGCGGCGGCTCGACACCAACGCCAATTTCGTGCACTGGATCAACAGTCACGGCATAGACAAGGTCCAGGGGTTCACCACGAACGACGTGTACTGGGGCTATGACGGGTCGCTGCGGCACGTGGAGCTGGACCAGTGGATGGCCGTAAGTTTCCTGAACAAATGGCTGCTCGGAGCGGGCAACAACTACCTAACCGAGCTGTACGAGAAGCGTTTCCACAACCACAGCCGGTTCATGGAGGGCGGCTACAACCTGCAATCCTGGAACAACACGAGCTGGATAATCACCAGCGGCCGCAATTTCGACCGCGAGTTCCGTCAGTACGTGTTCCGGCCCAAAGTGAAACTGAGCAGCGCCCTGTCGCTCAGTTATGCCTTCAACCGGGTGGTGTTCCACCCCGACCCGGACCACTCCACTACCAACCTGCATATCCTGACCGGCGACTGGAATTTCACTCCCGACCTCTGGCTGCACCTGTTCACCCAGTACAACAGCCGGAACGACCGGGTGTATGTGTACGGCCTGTTCGGCTGGAGGTTCGCCCCGCCGTTCGGGGCGCTGTACGTGGCCTACACCGCGGACCGTTTCGACGAGCTGGAGAGCCGGCCGGGGCTGCTGGCCGACCCCCTGCGGCGCCGTCAGCGGGCGTTCTTTGTCAAGCTCAGCGTGCCCGTGGCCCTGACAGAGTAAGTATTTTCTTGATTGACCCGCCCGGCGGTGTTAGACTTTCCCTGCCACGCTAAGAGAGTTTTTCCACCTACTCACAATAATGCCACCCGGAGCAAACTTGGGCCGGATACTGTGTGCC
>JAJFUG010000071.1 GCA_021372515.1 bacterium | reverse complement strand
CGTGATCAGCAGCGGCACGCTTACGATCAGCGCCAAGGACGACGGTATCCGGGGCAAGGACTACCTGATAATCAAGGACGGACGCATCACGGTCAACTCCTCCGGGGATGGGCTCAAGTCGGATAACGAGAATGACGCCAGCCTGGGCTATGTGCTGATCGAAAACGGCACGCTGACTGTCACCGCGGGCGGCGACGCTCTCTCGGCCCAGACGGACATGCTCATAAAAGACGGCAACCTCACGCTCACCGCGGGCGGCGGCAGCGGCAGCTATGTCAACGGCAGCGGCGCCTCCAGCAAGGGAGTCAAGGCCGGGGTGAGCCTGATCGTGGACGGCGGGACGCTGAAAGTCAGCTCGGCCGACGACGCCCTTCACAGCGACGGCAGCGTGATAATCAACGGGGGGAATCTCAGCCTCGCCACCGGAGACGACGGGGTCCACGCGGATGCCGACCTGACGGTCAACGGCGGCGACATCGATGTCACCAAATCCTACGAGGGTCTGGAGAGCCGCACCGTGCTCACGGTCAACGCGGGGACTGTCCACGTGGTGTCGAGCGACGACGGGTTCAACGTGGCCGGGGGGGTGGACGGCTCGGGCTGGCCGGGCGGGCCTCCAGGCGGCTTCGATGACGGCGGCGACTACTACCTGTACATAAACGGCGGCGAGATCGTGGTGGATGCCAACGGCGACGGCCTGGACTCCAACGGCTCGATCACGATGACCGGCGGAGTGGTGATTGTCAACGGCCCGACTGCCAACGACAACGGAGCCCTGGACCATAGTTCCTTCAAGCTGACCGGGGGCTTCCTCATTGCCGTGGGCAGCGCCGGCATGGCCCAGGGGCCGGGCACGAATTCAACACAGTGTTCCGTGCTGCTGAATCTCGGCTCGACCCAGCCGGCCGGCGCCCTGGTGCACCTGCAGAGCAGCGACGGCGCCGGGGTGCTCACTTTCAAGCCCGCAAAGAAGTTCCAATCCATCGTTTTCTCCTCGACCGGGCTGGTCCTGGGCGGCAGCTACGATCTCTACCTGGGCGGCAGCGACAGCGGCGTATCCTCCGACGGCCTGTACCCGGAGGGCGGCTACACCGCGGGCAGCAAATACGGCAGTTTCACGATCTCCAGCATCGTGACCGGCAGCGGCCAGCGCCGCTGAGCCGGGAGTATGAAACCAGTGGTATCGGGGGAATACGGGTGATCAAGAAAACAGTCCTGTCTCTGTCTGTCCTGGTGCTGGCCGGCCTTGGCGCGCTGCTGCTCGGGCGGGCGCGGATCCCCTACCGGGTGAAAGGCCCCTGCCTGTTCGTGGCCCAGGCCGAGTGGTCGCTTCTGCAACCCCAGCCGGAAACCCTTCTTACCCGGCTGCGGCTAAGCAATCCACCGGGGATCAGCCATTTGCGCTTCATGCAGTTCGACCGCACCGATTTCGTCACTTTCAGCCTCGACCCCGCGATCAGGCTGGGTGCGCCGGTACACCGGGACGAGGTGATCGGGGTCCTGCAGTCGACCGGCAACCGGATCGGCTACGAGGAACTTAGCGGCGAGGTGAGCCAGGCCCGCGCCAGCCTCACCAGCCTGCGCAGCGGCCAGAAAGCCTCGCTCCAGGAGCGCGCCCTCCAGGGCCTTCTGTACTCCCGTCAGGCCCTGCACGATTTCATGCCGACCTGGAAACGCAAGAAAGAGCTTGTGGACAAGGGTCTGATCGCTGCCGAGGAATTCGAGTTGAGCGACGCGCAGAAGAACCTTCTCGAAGCGAACGTGGCCCTGGCCGAGTCCGACCTCCGGACGGCCCGGACCGGCGAAAAGCCCGAGGCCCTCGACCTGGCCGCCAAAAAGATCGACGACCTCGAGACCCGGCTCCGCACCTGGGACCAGAAACTCTCCGCCCTGCAGATCACCGCGCCTTTCGACGGGCTCCTCAGCGGGCCGGTCGATTCGATGGCCTCAATTTTCACGCTCAGCAAGCTGGATACCCTGATCGTGGAGATACCGGTGGAGGCGCGCAAGCTCGAATTCCTGAGCCTGGGTGCGCCGGTCAGGATCAAGGTGTTCGACGGACGGGAGCGCGTGCTGGAAACGGAAATCGCCGCGCTGGACAGAAGCCCCCTTCTGGTCTGCGGGCGCCGGATGTACCTGGCGCGGGTCTGTATCGCCAACCCCGGCCTCAGCCTGCTTCCTGGGCTCACCGGCCTGGCCTGTATCGAGTGCGGGAATGTGGATCTGGGGCGGCTGTGCCGGAGCTGGCTGCGGGAGCTGACCTGGCGGCTGTTCATCTGAGGGCTGACAAGAGCGCGCAGTTGACGGAAAAAGGACAGGGTGACGAGATGCGACTGGATCCGACTGGCAGAGCGGAATTGAAATACTGGGTCCCCAGGGACCTGACGCCCGAGCTGAGGGCTTATATCCTGCGGCACACCTGCGTGGACCGTTTCGCGGAGGGCCTGCCCGAGAACACCTACACGGTGCGGAGCATCTATTTCGACACGCGCCGCCTCGATTTCTTCTACGAGAAAATGGACGGCCAGTCCTACCGCAAGAAACTGCGGGTCAGGGCCTACAACGAGTATGCGCCCGATAAGCCGGCTTTCCTGGAGATCAAGCGCCGGCGCCTCAACCGCGTGCTCAAGGAACGGGTCGCGGTGCCGCTGGGCCAGGTCGGGCTGATCCACCGCGAGCTGACCCTGCCCGGACAGATCGAGGGCGCGGGCGTGCCGGTGCGCAACGCCCTGAAAAAGTACATCGCCAACCTTGCCGGTCTCGACCTGCGTCCCACCGCCCTGATTGTCTACGACCGGGAGGCCTACACCGGGCTGATCGATCCGGGCGAGCGGGTCACTATCGACAAGGACGTGCGCAGCTTCCTGTATCCCGAGCTGGATGACCTGTTCCGCGACTCGGGCCTGCTCCCGGTCACGGACTGCCACTATATCCTCGAGCTCAAGTTCGACCGGTTCATGCCCAAATGGATGTTACGGCTGGTGAAGGAGTTCCAGTTGCGCTGCGAATCGATACCCAAATATTGCCAGGGTGTGGACAAATGCATGTCGTGTGCCGGGCTGCAGGCGGTGCCGGCATGAACCGGGAGTGGATGGAAGATGCAATATGAGAGCCTGTTCCTCGATTTTCAGCGCTACACCGTGGTCGATATCGCCCTGGGCGTGCTGTTTGCGTTCCTGGCCGGATTGTTCATCTCCATCATCTACCGCAAGACTTTCTCCGGCTATTCCTATTCCCCCTCCTTTGTCAACGCCCTGGTCCTTCTGACCATGATCACCAGCATCGTGATCATGGTGATCGGCAACAACCTGGCCCGCGCGTTCGGCCTGGTGGGGGCGATGTCGATCATCCGTTTCCGCACCGCGGTCAAGGACACCCGGGACATTGTCTTTGTCTTTTTCTC
>JAJFUG010000070.1 GCA_021372515.1 bacterium | reverse complement strand
CAAGGAGAAAGAATGCTCTTCAAGAGAGGCGGCTCCACCACGGTCGGCCTGGACCTGGGCAGCCACTCGATAAAGCTGGCCGAGATCGACCATTCGGGCAAGGCCCCGGCCCTGATCAACTACGGAGTGACCGAGCTCGTGCCCGGCGCGATCCGTGAGGGCCAGGTGCTGGAGCGTGGCGCGGTGATCGAGTCGATCAATGTGCTGTTCGAGAGCCTGGGCGTGACCAACCGTCAGGTCAGCGTGGCCCTGAACGGCTCCGAGGTCATAATCAAGACCATCCAGACCGACCGGATGAAACCCGAGGAGCTGCGCAAGACCATCGCCTGGGAGGCCGAGCAGCACGTGCCGTTCCCGATCAGCGAGATCAGCCTGGATTTCCAGATCCTCGACCCGGAGGGCGCCGACCCGCGCATGAACGTGCTGCTGGTGGCGGCCAAGCGCGACCTGATCGACGAGAAGCTGGCCTTGCTGGAGACGGCCGGCTGCGAGGCCGTGGTGCTGGACGTGGACACGTTCGCCCTGATGAACGCCCTGGAGGCGGGGCACGATCCGGCTGCGACCGAGAGTTGCCGCTGCATCGTGCATTTCGGGTTCGACAGCACGCACCTGGGGCTGGTCAAGCACGGCCAGCCGGTGCTGACCCGCAACCTGCCCGTGGGCGCGCACCAGATCCTCACCACGCTGCAAGGGCAGCTCGGTCTGAGCGAGGATGAGGCCTACCTGGCGCTGATCGGCCAGGCGGGCGAGGGCGGCGGCGGCGCACCGCCTGACCTGGGGCCCTACCTGTTCAGCCTGCTGGATGACGTGGCAATCGGGGTCAACCGCGCCTCGGCTTTCCTGGAAAGCACCGAGGAGGGCGGCCATATCGACAAGGTCTATCTCTCCGGCGGCTGCGCCAACATTCCCGGGCTGGAGAGCCAGTTCCAGGAGAAAGTCGGTCTGAGCGCCGAGGTGTTCAATCCTCTGAGCCGCCTGCATTACAAGCCGGAGCTGTTCCGGGCCGAGCCCGTGGAACGGATCGCCCCGCTGCTGATGCTGGCGATAGGGCTGGGACTGCGTCTGCCGGACTGAGCGCCCCGCGGCGCCAGGCAAATGAGGCACGGATGATACGGATCAACCTTCTACCGCCCGAAAAGCGGAAGAAACTGAAAAAGGCCCGGCCGGCCGCGCAAAAGAAAAGCCCCACCAGCGGGCCGCGGATCAGTCTGGAGCTGAAATTCAACCCCCTGGTGCTTGCGGCGGCGGCCCTGGCGCTGCTGGTCACCCTGGGCGTGGCCGGCGGGCAGTTATGGCTGGCGCACCGTCAGAGCGCGCTCGAGGCCCGTCGCACCCAGGCCCGCGCCGAGCTGGTGCGGATGAACCAGGTCGTGATGCGGATCGACGAGTTGCGGGCCACCACGCGCGAGGTCACGCGCAAGATGGACATCATCCTGGAGGTGGACCGCAACCGCTACCTCTGGCCCCGTCTGCTGGATGAGATCAGCGGCGCGCTGCCGCAATACGCCTGGCTGGAGAACGTCTCCGAGACCAGCCCCTTCCCCGACATGCACCTGCGGATCGAGGGGCTGACCATGAACAACCTGATCCTGGGCCAGTTGATGGAGCGCCTCGACCAATCGCCGCTTATCGGCCAGGTGGGGCTGATCAGCTCCACCGAGCGGCGCGAAGGCTCTTTCGACACCAAATATTTCATCCTCGAGTGCGCCTGCGAGCTGAACCAGGCGGTCGACACCACGCATGTGGCGGCCGCCTCCAGGTAGCCTCCCGGACGGGAACCCGAGAACCGGACGAGGTTCAGATGAGACTGTCAACCGCTTTGCCCCGGCTGTGCGTCCTGCTGGCCCTGCTCGTTCTGGCGGCCCTGGCCTGCAGCGATGAGCACAACGTGAACTCGGCCAACCTGGTCACCGTAGACGGACAGGTGTACCGCTCGCGCACCCAGCGCACCGGGGTGGCGGATGTGACCGTGATTGTCGAGAAATCCGAGGAGAGCGCGAGCAACTCGGTCATCCCGGACATCTTCGTGCGCACGGACGCCAACGGACGCTGGGAGGCCAAATTCAGCCTGAGCTACCCGGACGGCGGCGATGTGGCCGACCTGACCCCGGTCATGGTCGAGGAGAGCATGCGCATTCTGATGGTCAGTCCGGAGGCCCGGTTCCTCGACCTGGGTGGCGGGTTCACTTTCCAGGCCGGCAAGACCTATCACATCTGGGATGTTTATCTCGATGATTTCGGCGCGGACTCCACCGCCTCCAATTGAGCGGTGACCGGAAGCGCACGGAGTGGTGATGGCGATCAACACCAGTGACCCGAAAGTCCAGAAAGCCCTGCTCGTGATCCTGCTGGCCGGCGGCCTGGCCTATGCCTGGTTCACCTACATGTTCCAGCCCAGGCAGGAGGAGCTCGCCACGCTGGAGGAGCAGGTGAAGCGGGTGGAGACCGACCTGGCCACGGCTCAGGCTATCGTGCAGGCCGCGGACACGGCCGCCCTGCGCTCCGAGCTGGAGAAACGCGCCCGCGAGCTTGAGCTGGCCGAGGCGCTCCTGCCGCGCGAGGAGAACCTTCCCCGCCTGCTGCAGGAGGTCACCCTGGAGGCCGACCGTCAGGGCCTCAAGTTCGCCCTGTTCGAGCCAAAGCCGCCGGTGCAGCACGAGCTTTATCAGGAGCGGCCCTACCAGGTGACCCTGCGCGGCGGCTACCATCAGACCGCCGCTTTCCTGTCGAACGTGGCCGGGCTGCGCCAGATAGTGAAGCCCTCCGCTCTGCGCATTATCCGGGAAGACAACCCCGAGGACGACTCCGGCGAGACAGTGAGCGCCTCGATGCTGCTGACCACTTACCTGATGATCCCGGCGCCGCCCGCGCCCAAAGCCGCACCCAAGACGGAGGCGAAGAAATAGTATGGTCGGCCGGAACACAGCCCTGTCACTTCTGACTGTCTGCCTGGGCCTCGCGCCGCTGGCCGCCGCGCCGGACAAGGCGGACAGCCTGGCCGCGGCGCGCCCGGACAGCGTGGTGCAGGTGGTGCGCCGGGACAGCCTTCTGACGCCTGACTCCTCGTTCAGCGACTATTTCATCCGTCGCGAGCGGTTCAACTACCCGGCCACCAGCCGCCAGGACCCGTTCAACTCGCCGTTCGGCAAGAACCGGACGGGCGAGGGCCTGGGGCCGAGCCTGTCGGATATGGAGCTGACCGGGGTGCTGTTCAGCCCGGATGGGGCGAGCGTGGCGATCCTGGGCCTGCCCGACGGCGGCAGCTACATTCTGCACGAGGGTGACTGGCTGGGCGTGGCCGAGGTGAGCCTGATCGAGAAAACCCGGATCCATTTCCGGATACGCGAATACGGGGTCCTGCGTACCCTGGTCAAGGACCTGAAACCTCTGGTGGAGGACAACAATGGCAAATCTCCTGAGGACGCCGGCAGCGGTGGCCGGCAGCAGCAGGAGTCCCGGCCGGCCGACTCCGAGTCCGGCGGGCCGCCCCCGCGCCGTTAGAGCACGGCTCACGGCGGCGCTGCTGGCCCTGGCTGCCGGAAAGTCCGCGGCGCAATCGCCCCCCTTGCGGGAGGCCGCGCCCCGGATCAGCGTCGATTTCCACTCGGCCGACATCCGCAGCGTGCTGCTGGCTTTCTCCGAGTTCAGCGGGGTGAGCATCATCGCCAGCCAGAACGTGAGCGGACGGATCACGGCCCGGATTCTGGACCAGCCCTGGGACATCGCACTGTACTCTCTGCTGGAGAACAACGGCCTGGCCGTACGCGAGGCCAACGGGATCCTGAATGTCGACACCATCGAGAACATCCGCCAGGCCGAAAAAGTCGAGGACCTGGTCTCCGAGATATTCCACCTCAATTTCCACAAGAGCGTGGAGCTGGCCCCCACCCTGGCCACGCTGCTCAGCGAGCGCGGCAAGCTCAACCCGGATGAGGGCAGCAACTCGGTCATGGTGATCGACATCCCCGACCGTCTGGAAAAAATCCGCCAGGTGATCACCGACCTTGACCGCGAGACCCGCCAGGTCGAGATAAGCGTGCAGCTCAGTTTCATCAACCACCGCGCGCTGCGCGAGCTGGGGATCAACTGGCAGGCCACCAATGTCAACAACCCCCTGACCGACACCCGTTTCAAGGCCCAGGTCAAGGGCGCGGACAATCTGGGCACCGACCCTTATTCCTCTTTCGCCATCGGCACTGTGCGCCGCGGAGTCAACCTGTCCGTGATGATCAACGCCCTGGAGGATATGAACAAGGCCCACACCGTGGCCAAGCCGGTGATTACCACCCTGAACAACCTGCCGGCCAAGGTGCTGGTGGGACGGCGCACTCCGCTGCGGGTGGTGGACTACGGCACTGCGGGCACCGAGCAGACCGGAGCGCGGGCCACCACGCAGATGGTCGAGACCGGGGTGAAGCTGGAGGTCACGCCGCAGATCACCGAGAACGACAAGATACTGGTCCAGATACACGCCGAAAACTCGGATGCCGACACTGGCCCGGACGGAGTGTTTTTCAACACCCAGGAGGCCAGCACCCGCCTGCTGCTGGGCGACGGCGAGACCGGGGTGATTGCGGGCCTGACTGTGAACACCGACACCCAAGTCAAGAACGGGTTGCCCGGGGTGAGCAAAGTCCCGCTGCTGGGACGGCTGTTCAGCTACGAAAAGCAGCAGAAACAGCAGGAGGAGCTGATAATCATCATCAGCACACGGATAATCCGCCCGGGCGAAAACCCGCAGGGTGCGCTACCGGACTCGCTTCCGGCCGCGCCCGGAGGTGCGCTCAAATGAGTACGCGGCTGAATCTCACCCGGCCCCTCGTGGCCCTGCTCCTGGCCGCCCTGGCCGCCACCTGCGGCAACGACTCGCGCTCGCCCACCGAGATCGCCGCCCACGCCCAGCGTATCCGCATGGTTTCCGGCGACTCTCAGACCGGCCGCGCCCTGGGACGGCTCGCCGAGCCGTTCACCGTGCAAGTCCTGGACAACGAGGGCAACCCGGTGCCGGCGTTCAGCGTGCGCTTCCAGGTGACTTCCGTCGCCGGCCTGCTCGCCGGGAGCAACAGCCGCAGCTCGGACGTGGTGACCAACAACAACGGCATGACCTCGGTCTACCTGACCCTGGGCGCCTCGGCCGATATACAGTATACGGTGGAGGCCTCGGCCTCGATGTCCACCGGCCAGGCCCTGCAGGGCTCGCCGGTGCGGTTCACCGCCCATGCCGCATCGAGCGCCGACACGACCACCGGCGGCGATGGGGGCGGCGGCGGCACGGCGACCAGCGCGTTCAGCATGACCGGCACTCCCCTGGGCGCCGACACCACCGGCTCGGCCGGACGGTTCTTCAAGCTGCCCCTGGCCGTGCAGGTGGTCGACTCGCTGGGCAAGCCGGTCAAGGGCCTCACGGTCTACTACACGGCCGTGCAGGGCGGCGGCGCGTTCGACATCACCGAGAAAACCACGGACGACTACGGCGTGGCGAGCAATCAACTGCGCCTGGGCTACCAGGTGGGGGCCAACCTGATCACCGCCTCGGCCGTGCTGCCGGACGGCAAGGTGGTCAAAGTGGAATGGCGCATCTGGAGCCGGCTCGACCCGGATGTGCGCTACAACGCCTACGATATCAGCATGGTGACCCAGGACAGCCTGGCCGCCCCGGCGGGCAGCACCCTGCCCGTGCCGCTGGTCGTGGCCGTGACCGACACTTTCGGACGCGGCTCGCCCAACCAGTCGGTCACCTGGACCGTGGAGCACGCCGGCACGCTCACCACAGTGGTCAGCAACACCAACAGCGAGGGCATCGCCCAGATCACGTTCACCCTGGGGCCCAACGTGGGCCTCAACCGGGTGCGGGCCACGATCATCCGCGACAACGGCGAGGAACGCTCGGTGTATGTCAATGTCTGGGGCACCGCTGGCACGGTGGCCGCCGAGCCGGACTCGCTGGTGCTTGTCTCCGGCGGCGGCCAGCGCGCCGAGGTAGGGAGCATTCTGCCCCTGCCCGTGGTGCTGGCGGTGTTGGATGAGGACGGCAGCCGGATGGCGAATGTGGATGTAAAGCTGACCATAACCACACCGATAAGCCCCTACGCGGACAATGAAGGCCGAATCGGTGTGGAAAACGAACAGGTGCCTGGCCAGGTAGTACTCAACCTGACCTCGGATGCTAACGGGTTGATAGTATTCATCTGGCAACTCGGTCCCGGCCCGGACCTTGAGAACACCGTCGTGGCTGAGATTAGGCGTAATGACGGAACTCAGAGAAATCTGACAGTTCACGCGGAAGCTCTACCTCATCCAGACACGGCCAACCGTCTGGTGATTATGAGCGGGAATTATCAGGTTCCGCAACCTGTGAGCACAGAACTGCCGCTACCATTAGTAATGCGGGTGGTGGATACAACGAGAGTCGGTGTTAATGGTGATACTCTCGGTGCACCTATAACTAATTTCCCAGTAATCATGACTGCCTATGGCCCAAGTAGGGATGGATCGTTGAATGCCTCTGGGGGTGAACCCGGCGGAACGGGAAGACTGACAGCTCGGACCGACAAGGATGGGCTAGTGGCTGCTCGCTGGACCACGGGAAGCCTGACCGGACGGCCGGATGACCTTGCCTCACTGCTTAATAACAACTCCGTGGTCGCCGTGGCCGTGTTCGCGGACGGGAGCCAGGACAGCGTGATATTCTTCACCACCGCCGTGCCCCAGGCTGCCCAGGCCATGTCGGTCTCCGGCACCACCGAGTTGAGCGGCACCGCGGGCAAGAGCCTCACCCTGCCCACGATCAACGTGGTGGACCAGTACGGCAACGTGAAAGCCGGCGTGGGTGTGTATTTCTCGATCGGTACGAGCCCCGGACCGGCGCAGATCGCCCAAAGCTCGATGAGCACGGACATCTACGGCAACGCCACCGGAGTTGTGAGCCAGCTCAGCACCCGCAGCGGCGAGATGAAAGTCTCGGCCGCCAACGGCTCGCTGAACGGCTCGCCGGTCACGTTCACGATCACCGTGGAGGCGGACGCCGCGGCCTCGATCCAGAAAGCCGGCGGCGACGGCCAGACCACCAAGAGCGGCACGGCCTGGTCGAACGAGATCAAGGTCCTGGTGCGCGACCAGTACGGCAATGCCAAGCCGGGCCAGTACGTGACGTTCAGTGTCACGACTGGCAGCGCCACGCTCAAGCAAATGCTGGTGCCCACGGACGGCGACGGGTTTGCCTCCACCACCGCCACGCCCCTGGCCGTGGGCAACGTGAGC
>JAJFUG010000069.1 GCA_021372515.1 bacterium | reverse complement strand
CAGGCAGTCGGCCATCTTTTTCTGGGTGATCGGGTCGCCGATCTGCACGGCGCTGGTGGGGCTTTTCTCATCCAGCTCCACGCTGGAGAACGTGGCCCCGTGGATCCCGTCCTTGCCGATCCGCCCGCCCACCATGACTATGTGGTCGCCGGGCAGGATTTTCTTGTCGCAGCCGGGCTCGCCGTTCACGACACGCGGGATAATGCCGCCCGTGCCGCAGAATACTAAAGGTTTCCCGCGGAAACGGTCATCGAACACGATTGCGCCGTTGACCGTGGGGATGCCGCTCTGGTTGCCGCCGTCGCGCACCCCGCGATGTACGCCCTTGAACACACGCTTGGGGTGCAGGAGCCGCCCCGGCAGGGGCTTGTCCCAATCCGGCCGGGCGAAGCAGAACACATCCGTGTTGAATATCATCCGGCAGCCGATCCCGGTGCCCAGGACATCGCGGTTCACACCCACGATCCCTGTGATCGCGCCGCCGTAGGGATCGAGCGCGGAGGGGCTGTTGTGGGTTTCAACTTTGAGCGAGATGTCGTAATCCTGGTCGAAACGCACCACTCCCGCGTTGTCGTGGAACACCGAGACCAGCCAGTCGATACGCTCGCCCACCTTGCGCGTGGTCTCGCGGATATAGGTCTTGAACAGGCTTTCGATCCGGCGCGACGGCTCGTCCGGAGCGCTGTAGTCGACCGCGCAGTTGAAAATCTTGTGCTTGCAGTGCTCGCTCCAGGTCTGGGCCAGGCACTCCAGCTCCACATCGGTGGGTCCGGCGGGAAGCCCCTGGGCCTGTCGCTGCGCGCGAACCTCCGGGCGGCGGTACCAGGCCTGGATCGCTTTCATCTCCTCAAGGCTGAGCGAGAGCACGCCCGCCTCCGAGATACGCAGCAGGGCCGCGTCCTCCACCTCCAGGTCGATCCGGCGCACCGGCGGGGTTTCGCTCCGGCCGACCACGGGCACTGAGAGCGAAACCCGCGCGCCGCTTTCCCACTCGGCGCGGCTCAATATCTGCCAGCGCTCGATCAGCTCGTTGGCCAACAAGCCCCCGGCGATCCGGTCCATATCGGCGCGGCTGAAATCGCCCTCGAACAGGTACTGACGGCCGGCGAAAAAGCCCTCACCCGCGGCGAACTGACGGCCCAGCATGTCCTGCACGCCCTCGGCGGCGCTGTGGCCCACGTTGTCGGTCACCCCGGGGCGGTAGCCCACCTCGACCAGCCAGTTGAAATCGGCCGCGCCGTAGAGCGGGGTGTCCACGCTGTAGAGCTGCGCCACCGGGTCGGCGAAAAGCTCCGCTCCCAGGCGCTCCAGCTCCGCCCGGCTGAAAGAGGCGTTGGTGGTGTAGACCGCCAGGCTGCGCACCCGTCGCGGGGCCAGCCCCAAGTCCTCGCGCACCGAGCGCGCCACCGACTGGCCCAGCGCATCCACCATCGCGGGCTTGAATCCGACCTCGATCCGATGACTCATCCGATCCCCATCGCTTTAAGTAGAGTGAAACGTACGTTTCAGGTTGAGAACGGCTTCCCGTCACACCCTAAAATAATAAAAAAGGCCCGGATTAGCCAAAGTTATGGCAGCGGGGAGAAAACCGCGCCGGAGCCCGGAAGGGCCGTTAGCCGGGGAAACGCGAATACAGCATAATGAACAAGATCGAAGTCGTTGTTGGGGCACGCTGCAGCGTGCTCGATTTCTAAGATTAAATCCCCCTCAATCCCCCTTGTCAAAGGGGGAGGCCGGTCGGCAGTCCACCTTGACCGCGGGTGGAAAGGAGGGCACGGCATATCGTTCCCCTATGTCAAAAATCAAGCCCCACGCCTTCCTGGCTTGACCGAAGGGGGAGAAATGCCGGGAATTGTGTTACTCCGGCAGCAACAGACATAAGCCCCCGGCAGCACCCGGAGCAGTGCTCACCGAACCAGCGCCGACACAACACATTGCCGATCAACGAAATCACCATCAGCGACAAAACGGCATGCGATTTGATGTACAAAGAAACGGATAATCTGATATACCGCGATTAAACATCTTTCCGAGGGTCTGGTATGTCGCTAAACGCTGCCCGTTGTGCGGTGCGATTGGCTGCATTTCTGCTGGCGCTGCTCACCCTGGCCGGCTGCGGGCACGACAACCCAGCCGCGCCGGAGCAGGGCGACAATCCACTCGTCCCGGAACAGAACGACACCTCGGCAACCGAGGTTGTCGTATCCAAAACGACTCTGGCGGACTATCTGCCGCTGGATGGGGGCAACCAAGCTTACAGCTTCTCGATCTCCAACAATTTCAGCCATTACTCAGAAGATTATTATTTCACGCACGCCTTGAGCGGCAGCGTGACAATCAATTTCAGCCCGGCAGTGGGGGATTCAGCGGCAATGGACATCTCCCTGAACAATGTGTTTGAAATCAAGTCCGCCCTGATCAGCACTGTCCGAGGTTACTTTGGCGAGGAAAGAGACGAGCAGAAGGACCTTACAGTCAATTCTCAAGCCAGGCTGATTCTGGCTTCAGATAGCCTGTGGTATGTACCGAACGACACCTCCGGCAACAGAACTCTCGTAATGAACTTCGACGGCGACAACGGCACTCTGCGTGAGCTTGCGCCTTTTCTGCCGCCCGGCTGGTCGCTGGCGCCTTGGGAAAGTCAGGAGGTATGGGATGATAACACCGCGTTGGTCAAAGGGGACACCCTGATATTCACGATAGATATCTATTGCAGCTACACCATGATACAAAGGGGTACGATCAAGTTTCTGAAAGGCGCCGGACTCGAATCGGTCCATTACGAGCAGATTGTGGGAGAGGGTACGCTTTCGCCAAGCCATTATACGGTATCGTACACGAAAATCTGATCCGCCCGAATCGACCGTGATTGAACTTCTACTAGGGGCTCAGCTATGCCTCACAACGGGGCAAGGAATCTTAGGCTGTTGTTACTTTGCTTGTCGGCTCTGCTCACCCTGGCCGACTGCGGGCACGACATCCCCCTGGCCCCGGGCAAAGGTGCGATCCTGCAGGATTACCTGCCTCAAGAAGACGGACAGCAGCAATATCAGTTCACCCTGGTCAGCTCATATCAAGCGCATAATTATGAAACATATAAATATCACATCATGTCCGGCGTTTGCAGCATTCAAATGATCCATGGCCAGAGCAGCTCCTCGGCTGAAGAACTGATTGCAGACATAGCATTCGCAGTCGAGCTGGACTCGCTCGACAAACAGTACACTCCGTATCCCAACGATCGAATCTTAACTGTGAAAAATGCTTACAGCCTCTCCCAAACGATCCACCTGTATCTATCCGCCGATTCCCTCTGGTATGTTCCAGCCGATTCCGCCCAATCGGGTTATGACGCCCGACATCCCATGCTCAGCTATTCCGCGGACAAAGGCGGTACACTGATAGACCTGGCGCCGTTTCTTCTGCCAGGTTGGTTCATAGCCCCGGATGCGACCCAATACAACTCTGCCGAAGTGAGAGGTGATACGTTGATCTATATACTTTCAAGCAGTTGGGTACCGTGCTACAACGGAGTCGTGAGATTTCTCAAGGGTTCTGGACTATTGTCTGTCGACAGCTATTACTACGAGGGCGGCACGATATCCGGAGGCTCCACAAATATAAGCTACAGACGGATTTGATTCCGCTCCGGCACAGACAGCAAGAAGCCCCGGCGCACCTACCGTGCACCGGGGCTTCTCTTATCCATCATTTCACCTGGCGAGGCTTATTTCACCGAGGCCAGCTCGACCTCGGCGTCCCCCTGACCCTTCTTCCGGCCGTCGTTCTTGCAGATGAAATCCTCGACCATGCGACGGGCCTCCTCATCCGAATACTGGATCGGAGGACTCTTCATGAAATAGGCCGCCGGGCCGAACAGCGGGCCGCTGATCCCCTTGTCCAGGGCCAACTTGCAGCAGCGGATCGCGTCGATCACCACGCCGGCCGAGTTGGGGCTGTCCCAGACCTCGAGTTTGAGCTCCAGGTTCAGCGGCACGTTGCCGAACGTCTGGCCCTCGAGACGGATGTGCGCCCACTTGCGGTCATCCAGCCACGAGACATAGTCGCTCGGGCCGATGTAGACATTGCGCGGCTCCAGCGGGGTGGCAAGCTGGCTGGTCACGGCCTGGGTCTTCGAGATTTTCTTGCTCTCCAGGCGCTCGCGCTCCAGCATGTTCATGAAATCGGTGTTGCCGCCCACATTGAGCTGGCTGGTGCGCAGCAGCTTAACGCCGCGGTCGCCGAACAGCTTGGCCAGCACGCGGTGGGTGATAGTCGCCCCGACCTGGCTCTTGATGTCATCGCCCACGATCGGCAGGCCGGCCTTGCGGAAACGGTCGCCCCACTCCTTGGCGATGAACACCGGGATGCAGTTGACAAAGCCCACGCCCGCGGCCAGGGCCTGCTCGGCGTAGAAACGCGAGGCTTTCTCGCTGCCCACGGGCAGGTAGCTGACCATCACATCGGCCCGGCTCTCCTTGAGCAACTGGACCATGTCGACCTCGGGCTCATCCGAGATCTGGATCACCTGCGACAGGTACTTGCCGATCCCGTCGATCACCGGGCCGCGTTTGACCGTAATCCCCGTGGTGGGCACGTCGCTGAACTTGATCGTGTTGTTCGGGTCGGCGAACACGGCCTCGGCCAGATCGTGACCGACCTTGGTCCGGTTGACATCCACCGCGGCCACGAACTCGATGTCGCGGATGTGGTATCCGCCCAGGTTGACATGCATCAGACCGGGAACGAACTCATCCTCAGCCGCGTTCTTGTAGAACTCCACACCCTGGACCAGGGAGCTGGCGCAGTTGCCCACCCCCACGATTGCCACTCTGACTTTTTTGCTCATATGGGAGACTCCTGGCTATGGTTTGTTTTTCCTGACAGCCGCATTGGGGATTGTCCGGTCAACATATTTCGACACACGATATTATTCAGCTTTACAACATTTGTCCAATTTATTATTGTTATGTTAAACATAATCAAAATCTATATTAATATCTTGCGCTTCCGTAAACCAATGTTTTTTTGGAAGTTACAAAACAGGCCCCAAACGGGTCCGCACAGACTTCCGAAATAATTTCTTTACCGTTGCGCACTAATCCGGGGACAATCCACCCGCCGCGTTGGAGGATACATGCTGCTCGAACATCTGCGTTTCTTTCACGCCGTGGCCGAAAACGGCAGTTTCACCCGCGCCGCGGCTGAGCTTCTGCTGACCCAGCCCGCGGTGAGCAGCCAGATCGCCCGCCTGGAGGAGGAACTGGGGCAGAAACTGTTCGAGCGGCGCGGTAAGCATGTACAGCTCAGCCGGGCTGGCGAGATGCTGTACGCCCAGTCGCGCAAGATTTTCCAGCAACTGCGCGAGGCGCACACGATCCTGGAAGACCTCAAAAACCTGGAGGCCGGCCGTCTGGAGCTGGGCACGGTGGATGTAATGAGCATTTACGTTCTGCCGCGTATCTTCCGGGAGTTCAACCAGCGATTCCCGCGGGTGGAAATTTCGATCTCTGTGGACAACTCGGCCACGATCTGCAATGCGGTGCAGGAGGGCGTGCTCGACCTGGGCTTTGTCACCCTGCCGGTGGAGAACCGCAACCTGGTCTTTTTCCCGGTGTTCACCGACATCATGCGGGTGATCGCCCCGCCGAACCACCCGCTGGCCAAAAAGCCACGAGTCAGCCTGGAGGAACTCACCCGTACCACGCTCATCATCTACAAGCGCAACTCTGTGACCCGCAGCCTGATCGAGCAGGTGTTCGCCGAGGCCGGGCTGGAGCTGGCCCCGGACATGGAGATCGACCGCCCGGAAGCGATGAAGAAGCTGGTGGAGGTGGGTCTGGGGGTTTCGATCATTCCCGAGATGTCGATCCGTCGTGAGCTGGAGGAGGGCAGCCTGGTCACGCTGGACACGGGCGAGGTGCGTTTCGAGCGCCAGCTCGGGCTGGTCTGCCGCCGCGGGCAGTTCTTCTCGCCCTCGGCCGCGGCGTTCCTGGAGATAGTGCGGGCCGCGCTCAAGCCCGCGCGCTGGTTCGACCGGGAGGCGGCGGCGCTCTGAGGACGGCAGAGTAATGTCAGGACCCGCGCCTGTGGCTGCCGGACGAATGTGGCAGGCACAGGGGCCTGCCCCTGCGTTTGATGGCTGGCGCAAGGCTGTCAGCCTGGCCTCCCCCTTGACAAGGCCAAGCAGTAATGTCCGGTTAGGTTTTTGCATAGAATGTTACGGGCGAACACAAGGTTCGCCCCTACGACACCCCCTGACATCCCAGGAAGTCAAACACGCTTGCGGCTGTCAGGCCGCCGCAGTTCAGCCTTTGGGGGCCGCACCTGTCTGAGC
>JAJFUG010000068.1 GCA_021372515.1 bacterium | reverse complement strand
GGTATTACGGATGTAAACGCTCTTCCAGGATCTAAACCGGTCGGAATAAATCGGAGATTGCGGAACTGCCCCGGCTTAAAAATGCTTCTCGCACTGGTCCGGGTCGAAAGGCTTCTGCTCGCGCTCGATCCAGTAGCTGGGCGCGTCCTTGTCCCAGCCCAGCGACAGCGGCCGCTTGCCGAAAATACGCATCAGCAGGCCAACCGGGGTGAGCACCAGGTAGAACACCAGGATCAGCAGCAGCCGCGTGTTGAACCAGCCCAAAGCGTGGGCCAGCTTCATCCAGAGTTTCTGGAACGGGGCCAGGGCCGCGGGACGGCTTCCGGCCATGTAGATAAGAACCAGGCCCACCGGCCCACAGAGGCGCGCGGCCAGGATATGGTGGCGCCAGAACGCCAGGGCCGCCACGGCCACCAGCACTCCCCCCACCATATAGCCGAACTTTTTCATCTCGGCGATATCGGTTTCGCCTTCGACCTTCTCGCGCACCAGGTCTCTCAATCTGGGACGATACTCGTCTTCCACTCGTCGCTCTCCGGCCATTCAGGCTGTTCGCGTTTGTCCAGCAGGCAGTCGCCCAGGACCAGGTAGTCCATGTTCGTGCGCATGAAACAGCGGTAGGCGTCCTCGGGCGTGCAGACAATCGGCTCGCCGCGCACGTTGAACGAGGTGTTGATAATCACCGGGCAGCCGGTGCGTTTCTTGAACTCGCTGATGATATCGTAGTAGAGCGGGCTATGGCTGCGCTCCACGGTCTGGACCCGGGCGGAGTTATCGACATGCGTGATCGCCGGGACCACGGAGCGCACCTGGTTCACTTTCTCCAGCCCGCTTGTCTTGCCGTCCGAGCCGCCCAGCACGAGCTTGTCCTCGCGCACCTGGCCGACCAGCAGCATGTAGGGGCTCTCGCACCCGAAATCGAAATACTCGGCCACGTCCTCGCGCAGCACCGAGGGGGCGAAAGGACGGAACGACTCGCGGAACTTTATTTTGAGGTTCATCACCCGCTGCATCTCGGGCGAGCGGGCATCCCCGATGATACTGCGCCCGCCCAGGGCGCGCGGGCCGAATTCCATGCGCCCCTGCAGCAGGCCGATCACTTTCTGGCTGTCGATCAGCGCGGCCACTTTCGCCGGCAGCAGCTCGGCCGGGACACGGGCGTAGGGATAGTTGTTCTCCTTGAGGAAAGCCTCCACCTGAGCTGTCTTGAATTCCGGCCCCAGGTAGCTGCCGCTCTGGCTGTCGTGGACACCATCCGCCGTGCGGGCCTTACCCAGGTAGCGGTGCCAGGCGAACAGGGCCGCGCCCACCGCGCCGCCGGCATCCCCGGCCGCGGGCTGGATCCAGATCGACTCGAAGGGGCCCTCCTTGAGCAGGCGCCCGTTGGCCACGCAGTTGAGCGCCACCCCCCCGGCCAGGCAGAGGTTTTTCATCCCCGTGCGGCCGTGCACATGACGGCCCATGCGCAGGATCACCTCCTCGGTGACAGCCTGGATCGAGCGGGCCAGGTCCATTTCGCGTTTGGTTATGGGCGACTCGCTCTTGCGCGGCGGCCCGCCGAACAGCTTGTCGAAACGGCTGTTTGTCATGCGCAGCCCGGCGCAGTAGTCGAAATAGTCCAGGTTGAGCTTGAACGAGCCGTCCGGCTTGATGTCGATCAGCTCACGGCGGATAATATCCTCGTACACCGGCTCGCCGTAGGGGGCCAGTCCCATCAGCTTGTACTCGCCGGAGTTGACCTTGAAGCCGGTGAAATAGGTGAACGCGCTGTAGAGAAGGCCCAGCGAGTGGGGGAAACGGATCTCGGCCAGCAGCTCGATCCCGTTGCCCCGGCCCACCCCGTAGGTAGTGGTGGCCCACTCGCCCACGCCGTCGATAGTCAGGATTGCGGCCTCATTGTAGGGCGAGGGGTAGAACGCGCTGGCGGCGTGCGACTCGTGGTGCTCGGGGAAGACTATCTTGCCCTCGTAACCCAGCTCGCGGCGTATGGTCTCGCCCAGGAACAGTTTCTGCTTGAGCCACAACGGCACGGCCTGCAGCCAGGAACGGACACCGGCCGGGGCGTAGGCCAGGTAGGTTTCGAGGATACGCTCGAACTTGAGGAACGGCTTGTCGTAGAACGCCACCAGATCGAGCTGCTCCACGCTCAGGCCCGCCTCAGCCAGGCAGTAGCCGACCGCGTTGGCTGGGAACGAGAAATCGTGCTTGACCCGGGTGAAACGCTCCTCCTGGGCCGCGGCGATCAGTTCCCCATCGCGCACCAGGCAGGCGGCGCTGTCGTGGTAGAACGCCGATATTCCGAGAATGGTTGTCGGCAAAACGTGCTCTCCGCTTAAAATAGAGTGTAGATGAAGGGCGACAGCACCGAACTCTCGGCAAAAATTATCAGCACGCTCAGCAGCAGCAGCACGACAACTATGGGGGTGAGCCACCATTTTTTCTGGTGCCTCAGGAAATCCCACAGCTCGGCGATCAGACTCATCTTCGGCATTCACAGGCTCCGTAGAGGGGTGGGAATTGTCGGTTCGCAGATTATTTAAATGATTTCCAGTGCCTTGTCAATCGAAACCGGTCTGGCTGGAACAAGGGAACAGGCAAATATCGTACCGAGGCCGGCCGGACCGGGTGAACTCCAGAGGTGTCAATGTACTTGCGGTGGAGCAAAGGTGGCGTATTTTCTTTGTGATCTTTTGCCTGGTTCAAGATTGCTCCTGATACGCTTACACGGCACCATAGCCGAGGAGTCGGGCCGATGGACGGGAAGACCGGCAATGCCCCAGCCGGGGGCAGGATTCTGTCGCTGGATGCACTGCGCGGGTTCGACATGTTCTGGATCATCGGCGGGGACACGGTGGCCGTGGCGTTCCTGCGGCTGATCGGCGCGCCCTGGGCGCTGGCGCTGACAGGTCAGTTCGAGCACTGCGCCTGGAACGGTTTCACTTTCTACGACCTGATCTACCCGCTCTTTCTGTTCATCGTGGGCACGAGCATGCCGTTCGCGATCAGCCGACGCCTGGAGCGCGGCCAGAGCCGGCGCGAAATTGCGGGACATATCCTCAAGCGCTTCCTGACCCTGATTGTCCTGGGCTATATTTTCAATGGATTGCTCGACTTCCCACGGTTCTCTGAAATGCGCCACACCGGCGTGCTGCACCGGATCGCCTGGTGCTACCTGCTCTGCGGCCTGCTTATGCTGCGCACGGGCTGGCGCGGGCAAGCCGTGACCGGGGCGGCGCTGCTGCTCATTTACTGGGCATTGATGGCCCTGGTCCCGGTGCCGGGTTTCGGCGCCGGCGTGATCACCCCGGAGGGCAACCTCTCCAGCTACGTGGACCGCCTGTTCCTGCCGGGCTTTCACAACGGCTACGCCGGCGGCGACTACCTGGGCATCCTGGGGACTCTCCCTTCCATCGCCTCGACCCTGGCCGGAGTGCTGGCCGGCCACCTTCTGCGCTCACCCCTGGACGGAATGGCGAAAGTGCGCCGCCTTGTGCTCTGGGGCGTGGTCTCGTCGGTGATTGCCTGGATCTGGCACCCCTGGCTGCCGATCAACAAGTTCCTCTGGAGCAGTTCCTATACTCTCTACGGGGCCGGCCTGAGCGCCCTTCTGCTGGCGCTGTTCTACTGGGTGATCGACCTGCGCGGGCTGAGCCGCTGGGCGTTCCCGTTCGTGGTGATCGGCCTCAACCCGATCACGATCTACGTAGCCCAGCGCCTGTTCAATTTCGGCAGCCTGGCCGATATTTTCATTCACGGCTTTGTCAATCATCTGGGGGACATCCAGCCGCTGTTCTACGCAGCCTGCGTGCTGACGGTCAAATGGCTGGTCCTGTATTTCCTGTACCGCCAGAAAATATTTCTCAAAGCCTGAACCAGGCCGCAGCGGTCTGCCCACAAACAACGAGCCGCGGCCCCCGGGATAAGGGACCGCGGCTCGTTCAATTTCCATCCCCACCGGGATCAGTTCATCAGGGTGGCGACAGTGTCCTCGCTGTAAGCCTGCATCAAGTTCTTGAGCGCCTTTTCCTTGATCTGGCGGATACGCTCGCGGGTGACCCCGAAAATCTCGCCGATCTCCTCCAGGGTCATCGGCTCGGAATCGTCCAGGCCATAGTAGTACTTGAGGATACGGGCCTCGCGGTCCTGGATGCCCTCGAGCATGCCCTGCACAAGGCGCTTGAGGTCGTAGTCGAACATGCCCTCCATCGGACTGGGCGAGTCCTCATCCGCCAGGGAATTCATCAGCATCACATCATCCTGGCTGGTAGAGCTGGATTCGAGCGAATAATGCGGCTGGCAGTGCGGCATCATCCGGTTGACCTCCTCCAGGTCCATCTCGATCTCGTCCGAAATCTCCTGGTTCGTCGGGTCGCGCCCCAGCTCCTGGCTCAGCGTGTTCTGGGCTTTCTGCATCTTGTAGATCGTGTTGGACCAGTTGAGCGGGATACGCACGATCCGTCCCTGCTCGCTCAGGTACTGGAAAATGGCCTGCTTGATCCACCAGACAGCATAGGTGATGAACCGCACGCCGCGGGTCTCGTCAAACTTGCGCGCCGCGCGGATCAGCCCGATGTTGCCCTCGTTGATCAGGTCGGAGAGCGACACCCCGAGGTGCTGGTATTTCTTGGCGATCGAAACCACGAAACGCAGGTTGGAGATCACCAGCTTTTCCAACGCGCGCTCATCCCCATCGCGGAAAGCGCGCGCACAGCGCGCCTCCTCCTCGGAGGTGAGCTTCGGGTAGTTGCTTATCTCCTTGAAGTAAAGCGAAACCGAATTCTCATCCAGCCAGTCATGTGTCTGATTCCGCAGATACTTGATTCCGTTGGGTCTTTTCTTCGCACCGGCCATGACTCCTCCCTATATACTCGAATCGGTTCAAAGCCACCCGTTAATCAATTCGTAATCCCTGCTTACAACCAGACTTACACACCGCCCTCGCTACTTCCCACCCGCCACAACGTCCTTCGCCTTTATTCGCCGGTCAGGTCTCCCTGCTGGAAAGTCCCGTCCTGCAATATCTGTCTGACCCGGGTGCGGGAGACCCCCACCTGGCGTCCGATCTCGGATTTGGACAACCCCTTGCGGTCCAGCTTGTAGATCAGCTTGCGCTGACGGCTGGTCATGCGGCTCCAGCGCGGCGAGCGCGCCCCCTCCTCCACCAGAATCTGCGAGATGCGGCCCACCGTGACCCCGTACTTGTCCGCTATTTCCCTGATGGAATTGCCCAGTTTGTAGTCCTTCACCACTTTTTCGTTCCGGTTGCGAGTCCGGTGTATCCTCCCGACGCCACGCCTGATCGCCAGGGACACCTTGAAGCCAAACAGTTCGATTTCCCTAAGGAATACCGTGTTCATCTGGCCTCCGCCTCTAATCTGTACTTTTTAGTATATTATAATCGCTCGCCCACCGAAATGCCACTTTTTTTTTCAGTCTGTGTCGCACCCTGCCCGGAACGGAAGGCGTTTCTCGTTCCGTTTCGAAACTCTGCATCCTGAAACGCCGAAAGTAGAGCCTGGGACGGGGGTTGCCGCATCGGCTGAAAGAAAGCAATCACTCTGCCCCGGGATTGTGCCCCTCTCCGCCCGTCACCACCCTGTCTCCCTTCCGGCGCCCGCCGCCGGATTTGTCAGATGTCTTTCAGCCCGGACAACCCCCGTCCGGATGTACACCGAACGGCAGTGCCGCGGTGGGCCGCCGGAGTTGCACCCCGCAGCCCCGTCAGATTACAGCCGCCAGGTCGTGAGACGGCATCTGCATTTCCGCCAGAACTTTGACCAGCATCGCGATGTTGAGCGGCTTGGTCAGAACCCGGAAAACACCCGCCCGTTCGGCCTCCCCGCGCCACTCGCCATCCACGCTGCCGGTCACCAGGACCACCCGGACTGACGGATCGGCGGAGCGGACCCTGTGCAGGACCTCCAACCCGTTCATCCCGGGCATGGTCAGGTCGGTGAAAACCGCGTCCGTGGCCGAGGGATCGTACGATTCCATGGCCTCCAGGGGATCGCAGAACATATATACCGTGCACCCGAGCTTCTCCAGGACACCGGTCAGGCTCTCCGCCATCGTCCGGTCATCATCGATCAGCATTACCCTCGGCTTGGTTCCCATTCTTGCCTCGTCCCGCGATTTGGTTGAGCCGCGTTCCCTGAAGGGACACTTGAAAACTTGTTTTCTTAATAGACAAGAATGATGCCAGGACACTTGCAGGAAGCCTAAAATTACAACTGCTTTCTTATCACCAGATTAGAAACGGGAGTGAAAACCGGGGGTTGTCTACGGAAATGCAGGTATGCGAATTTCGACGCAGATTTTCGTACAGTTGTCGATTTTTAGACAACTGATCGTTTCAAGACAGCGATGATTTCAACTGCGGCCGGCTCAGTAGATGCTCTTCAGACGGGAATACAGCTCGCTGCGGGTCAGGTTAAGGTATTTCGCGGTCTGGGTCTTGTTGCCGCTGAACATGGCCAGCGCCTTGCGCACGATTTCGGCCTCCAGTTGCCCCAGGTCGAGGCTGTCGGGGGGCAGGGCCAGGACGCCGGGACGCAGCACGGTCAGGTCGGGGTTCTGCTGGATCGTGTCGGCCTTGTCCTGGCTCAGGAACTGAAGGTGTCGCGGGGTGACCATGGCGTCGTTGTACATCAGGACCACTCGCTCCACGGCGTTTTCCAGCTCGCGCACGTTGCCCGGCCAGGCATGCTCTTTCAGCAGGTTCAGCGCCTCGGGCGTGAACCCGCGGAAAGCCGAATTCTTGACCGAGGCGTAATAGTCGAGAAACATGTAGGCCAGCGGGGCGATGGCCTCGCGCCGCTCGCGCAGCGGCGGGATGTAGACCCGGCCCAGGTTCAGGCGGTAATACAGGTCGCGGCGGAACGAGCCGCGTTCGACCTCGGCCTCCAGCTTCTTGTTCGTGGCGCAGATGATCCGTAAGTCCACCTCGATGCGCCGCAGGCCCCCCACCCGGTAGAACGCCCGCTCCTCCAGCACGCGCAGCAGCTTGGGCTGCAGCTCCAGCGGCATGTCGCCGATCTCGTCCAGAAACAGCGTGCCACCGTCGGCCAGCTCCAGCTTGCCTTTCTGTCCGGCGCGCTTGGCGCCGGAGAACGCCCCGCCCTCGTAGCCGAACAGCTCGCTTTCGAACAATGTGGCGGTCAGGGCGGAGCAGTTGATCGAGACAAAGGGAGTCGTGACCTCGCCGTTGCCGTAGTGCACGCGCCGGGCCACCAGTTCCTTGCCCGTGCCGGTCTCACCCTCGATCAGCACCGGGACCGAGCGGTCGGAGTTCAGGCGGTCGGCCATGGCCAGCACGGCCCGCATGGCGTCCGAAAACGCGCCGATACGTCCCGTGCCCACGATCTCGGCATAGGCCCGACGGATGTTTTTGAGCTGGGACTCGGTCTCGCGGGTGGCATCCGCCAGGCGCTGCTCGAAAAAGCTGGTCAGCTCGCGGTTGTCCCGCAGCAGGGCCTGATGCTCCGCCGCCCGGTTGACCGAAGCCACCAGTTCGTCCAGCTTGATCGGCTTGCGCAGGTAGTCGTAGGCGCCGGCGCGCAGGGCCTGCACCGCGGTGCTGACATCCGCGTAGCCGGTCAGCAGGATCACATCGCAGTCGCGGCCAAACGGCAGGTTCTTGATCTCGGTCAGAAGCTCCAGCCCGCTCATGCCAGGCATGATGATGTCGGTCATCACCAGCGGGTAGGGCTCCCGGCGCATCTCGACCAGGGCCTGCTCGGCGTTCTCCACCTGGGTGACCGTGTGGCCGTGCCGCTTGCCCAGAAACTCGGAGAGGTATTTTCTTCCCACAACCTCGTCATCGACCAGCAGGATACGCATCAGCTCTCCGTTGTCGCAGGCTGGACCGGGAATTCCATCCGGAACGTCGCCCCGCCGGAGGCGTTCAGCGCCGCAGAGATAGCCCCGCCGAACTCGTCGACGAACTTCCTGACTATCGCCAGGCCCAGGCCGGTTCCCTCACCGGGCTTGCGCGTGGAATAGAACGGGTCGAACAGCTTGTCCACATCCGCCTCCGGGAACCCGGGGCCGTTGTCCTCCACCTCCAGCAGCGCCCGCCCGTTCTGGCGGGCCGAGCGGACACGGATGTACTTGTCGCCCGGGCGGCCGCGGTCATGGGCCTGCATGGCGTTGACCACCAGGTTGAGCGTTATCTGCTCCAGGTGGATCCGGTTGCCGGTGAGGTTGAGCCCGGGGTTCTCGCTGATCCGCTCCAGCCGGACGCCGTGGCTGTTGAGCTGGCTGCGGACCAGGGCCAGGGCGTAATCCACCGCCGCATCCAGGTCGAACGGCTGGTTGTCGGAGTGCTGGGGAGCGACCCAGAAATTCCGCATGTGCGAGATAATGTCCGAGATGCGCTGGATCTGGCCCGACATGGTGCGCAGGTGTTCGAGCAGTTGCCAGGGCTTGAGGTCCAGCCCGCCCTCGACATCGGCGATCAGGCTCTCAGTCACCAGGTTCATGGCGTTAAGCGGCTGGTTGATCTCGTGGGTCACCCCTCCGGCCAGCACGCCGATCGAGGCCATGCGCACCGCCTGCTCGGCCATCCTGACCGCCTGGGTCTGCTTGCGTTCAGCCTCGAGGCGGGCCTGAAGGTGGTGCTCACGCTCCCAGGCCCCGGCTATCATTCCCGACAGGGTGCCCAGCACTTCCTCCTCGTTTCTGTCCCACTCCTGCGGCGCACCGCGCCAGAACAGGATGAATCCCTTGACCTCGCCGCGCAGGGTGAGCGGGCAGCAGAGCAGAGAGCAGTTTCTGGCGCCGAAATACCGCTCAAGGCGCCGGCTCTCGGACGGGCGGCTGCCGCTCAGGCGCAGCAGACCCTTGATGCGCAGTTGCCGCAGCAGATAGCGGGCGTTCTGTATCGCCTTCTCGCTGTGGCAAAGATGCCGCTGTGGATCGGTATTGTACGATTTATGCAGGCACATCCCGGACGGGGACGTATCCTCGACCCGGAAAAAGCAGGCGGTCTGAAGATCGAGCCGCTTGCAGATCTTTTCGAGCAGCAGCCCGATGATGTCCTGGATGGAGTTCTGCGAGTTGAGCCAGGCCGCCACCTCGGCCTGCAAGCCCTGATATTTGAGCATCACCCGCAGCTTGCCACGCTCTTCGATCAGGTTCTGCTGGATCTGTTTCAGACGCGTGATGTCCTGCGCCGTGCCGACCACCCGCACCGCCTTGCCCGCCTTGTCGCAGCGCAGCTCCCCGGTCTCGTGGATCGTTTTCTCCCCGCCGCCGGGCGGCACGATCCTGTAGTCGAGGCTGAAACGCTGGCCGTGCTTAAGCGCGTCCTGCACAACCGCGTTCATCCTCTCCCGGTCATCGGGATGCACCATCTGCATGAACAGCGCGTCCGTAATCTCCGTATCCCTCGACACGCCGAATATCTCGTAGAGCGTGTCCGACCACTTGACTCGGTCACTGGCCAGTTCCCATTCCCAACTGCCGAGATTGGCGATCCTCTGCGCCTCGGCCAACTGGGCCTCGTTACGCCGCAGATTGCGCTCGGTGCGCTTCAGTTCGGTCAGGTCGATGTAATGCAGCACCACCCGCGACCATTTGTCTCCATCACCCGGGGTGGCATACACCTCGATAAGCACCTCGCGCCGCTGTCCGGTCAGGGTCAGGATCACTGTCTCTTCCTTGATCAGCTCCTTCCCGGCCTGAAGGTGTTTCAGCACGCGGATCAGGGACATCACGGTCTCGGAGGCGAATGTCGACTGAAAAAAGTTGCGATAGCTTTCCAGCGATTCCGAGTCGTGCAGTCTCAGGCAGGCCCGGTTGGCATTGACCACCCGGATCGAGCGGAAAAGCCGCTGGGCGTAATTCCTGTCCACGGACAGGGATTTGACCAACTCCGCAGTGTCCTTGTCCAGGAACGCCCGGAAATAACGCTGCGTGCGGCTCAGGTCGAGCTGAACGATGGCGATGGGGGAATTCTCGAACAGGCTGCGGAAACGCAACTCGCTCTCGCGCAGCGCCGATTCGGTCTTGCGCCGCTCGGCGATCTCCTCGTGCAGCGCCTCGTTAGCCTTGACCAGGTCGACCGTGCGTTTCTGGACGCGGCGCTCCAGTTCCTCGAGAATACTGCGCGCTCCGGCCTGGCTGTCCGCGATCCAAGGCAGCCAGGTGCGCCAGCCTCCCATACCGGAGGGATCGAACGAGTCGAGTATCCGCTCCGCCTCGGCCAGGCGCTTTTCGAGTTCTTCGTACGAGAGTCTGATGGAAGAGTTCAAAAGACCGTATCCATTTTCGGGAGCGAAATCAGCAGATCGATTATCCGGTTGCACCGCGGGCTGCAAGTTCCGTACGGCGCCCCGTCAGCCGGGCGCAGTCCTGCCTCGGTTCCCGCAGGTCATTAATCGGAATGAATTAGTGTTCAACATTCAGGCTTAATTTCCCGGCCTGGCCCCGACCGGCAGCCGGGAAAGCGCAATTCCTGCGCCTTGAAAACTAAAATTTCCCCCTCGGCTTGCAGCGCACCGCAGGCCGGATATCTATACCTCACTGCACTGCAAGGCGATATAAATCCACCCCCCTGAAAAAGCCTGTTTTTCTGTTTCGGGAGGCCGGATTTCAGCCCGGGCCGACTGTCGACCGGAGCATGGAAAGATATTACTCCGCTCCTCAGACCTGTGTCAACATATTTCGGTCGCCGCAAACCAGAGTGGCAGTCCGGGCTTCCGGGCAGACTTTCGGAACGAGTGTCTGACAGGCATTCCAGGAAACAAGGGATAAATAAAAAGGGCGCCGTCCTGCTGCCACGACGCCCATCTTTATACTGGTCGGGGCGGGCGGATTTGAACCGCCGGCCTCCTGCTCCCGAAGCAGGCGCGCTAACCGGACTGCGCTACGCCCCGCAACTCTGCGAATCAATCAAGACAAAACAAAATAAGAAATTCGTCCGGTTTTGGCAAGGATCAAATGAGCCTCGCTCAGTGCAGCACATACTTGAACACCATGAACCCGCCCAGCAACAGCAGCAGGAACACCATGCTCAACAGGTTGAAATAGCGGTCGATGAAATCCCGGATGGGCGGGCCGAAACTGCGGATCAGCCAGGCCACCAGGAAAAAGCGGGCCGAGCGGCTGAGCACGCTGGCCAGCATGAACACCGGAAAATTGACCGAGAACACCCCAGCCCCGATCGTGATCAGCTTGTACGGGATGGGGGTGAACCCGGCGGTGAACACGACCCAGAAATCGTACCGCTCGTACAGGGCGCGCACGTGCTCGAACGCCGCGGGGCTGAAACTTGGCACCCAACGGTAGAAAAGGTCGCCCACCACGGCCCAGGCCAGCGAGCCGATCAGGTAGCCGGCCGCCCCGCCCAGCACCGAGGCCACACTGCACCAGAGGGCGAAACGGAACGCTTTTTTGGGCTTGCCGATGCTCAGGGCGATCAGAAGAGCATCCGGCGGCACCGGGAAAAAGGAGGACTCGGCGAAAGCGTTCACAAACAGGGCCACCGACCCGTAGGGGGTTTCGGCCCAGTGCAGGACCCAATCGTAAAGCCGCCGCAGCAGGCCCGGCCGCGCGGCGGACGCCACGCCCTGTGTGCTTCTCTCTTTCTGGGTGTCGCTCATCCGGAGCTGTTCCTTCCGATCAGGGGTACGAAACGGCAGAGGTCTATTTTCTCTCGCACGATACCGGTTGCGTTCTTTCTCACCAGCACCATCTCCTGGCGCTCGGAGTCGCCCAGGGGCAGGACCATGCGCCCGCGCTCCGTGAGCTGGTCGAGCAGCACCGGCGGAATCTCCAGCCCGGCGGCGGACACCAGGACGGCGTCATACGGACGGTACTTGTTCCAGCCCAGGGTGCCGTCCCCCACCATGATATTCACGTTGTACAGGTTCAGGCTGTCCAGGACCCGCCGCGCCTGCCGCGCCAGGGTCTCGATCCGCTCGATGGAGAACACCTGCTGGCAGAGCCGGGCCAGAAGAGCGGTCAGGTAGCCGCTGCCGGTGCCGATCTCCAGGACCCGCTCAGTGCCGCCCAGGGCGGCCAGCTCCAGCATCCGCGCCACGACATAGGGCTGCGAGATGGTCTGGCCCTCCGGCAGCGGCAGGCTGATGTTGCGGTAGGCCTGGGCCTCCAGCGCCTGGGGCACGAACAGGTGGCGCGGGGTGCGGCTGAACGCCTCCAGCACCCGGCTGTCCCGGATGCCCTGCGCCGAAAGCTCCTCGACCAGACGGCTGCGCTGCTTGTCGAAATCCATCCGGCCCTTTCCCGGGGTGGAGGGTCAGAAAGTCCGCTCGAAACGGCTGAAACTTTCGAGGCTCGGGTGATGGGTCATATCCAACTGCAACGGGGTGATCGTGAAAAAGCCCTCGCTCACCAGGCGGAAATCGGAGTTGGCCGCGCCGTACCAGCGCGGGTTGACCCCGCCGATCCAATAGTAGACCTTGCCCCGCGGGTCGGTCTTCTCGACCACGGTCTCGGCGTAATGCCTTCGCCCGAGGCTCGCCATGCGCACCCCGGCGATGGGCTTGTCCCGCCGGGGCAGGTTGACGTTCAGGAAAGTGTCGCAGGCCCAGTCCTGGGCGGCCAGGAGCTCCCGGATCAGCCCGGCCAGAACCGTTTGGGCCTCGCTGTCGGCGATACGCTCCATGTCCCACGAGGAAAGCGACATCGAGCGCGCCCCCAGCAGGGTCCCCTCCAACGCCCCGGCCACGGTGCCGGAATAGAGGACATCATCGCCCAGGTTGGGGCCGTGGTTGATCCCGCTGAACACCGCATCCGGGATGCGTTCCAGCAGCACCTGCGAGGCCAGGAGCACGCAGTCGGTCGGGGTCCCGTCCACCGCGTAATGGTCGTTGCCGAACGAGATGATCCTCAGCGGCCGGTGCAGGGTGATCGAATGGCTGCACGCGCTCTGCTCGGTCTTGGGGGCCACAATCACCACCCGTCCCAGCGGGCGCAGGATATCGGCCAGCACGCGGATGCCCAGGGCCTCGTACCCGTCGTCGTTAGTCAACAGAAACAGTTTTTCCGCCAAATCATCCACCCTTCTCCGTCAATCCGGCCCCGGCTCCGGAAACCATAAGCTCAGCGAGCCGGGAATATAGCCCTCACGGCCTCCGGCAGTCAATGTTCCAGCGCCGGCACGCGGCCGTTTCAGTGTTTCTCTCTCCCTTTCGACATCACCTTGCCGGCCAGGGCGCTGACCCAGGCGCGCGGCAGGAAACGGATCACCGCGCCGGCCAGGCGCCCGGTGGGGGCGCTTACAGTCATGCGGCGGCCCAGACCTTTCAAGGCCCAGCGCACCACATCCGCCGGGTCATCCCGGTGCGGGGCGCGTATCTCGCGCTCCGGGTCGCCCCCGGCCGCCACGCGGTGGAACTCGGTCTCCGTGCTGGCCGGGCAGAGGTTCAGCACGTCAACGCCCGTGCCCTTGAGTTCCGGGGCCAGGGATTCGCCCAGCATCAGGTCGAAAGCCTTGGTTGCCGAGTAGGCCGAAATCCAGGGACCGGGGAAATATCCCAGGACCGAGGAGACCAGGATCAGCGCACCGCGTCCGCGGGCGAGCATACCTGGCAGCAGACGGCGGGCCAGGAGCACGGTGTTGGTGCAGTTGAGCGTGACCATCCGCTCCAGGGCCTGCTCCTCCTGGTCCACCAGGCTGCCGTAGTAGCCCACCCCGGCGTTCAGCACGGCCAGGTCGATCCGGGTGTCACCCAGGGCGGCCCAGAGGCTCTCCACCGCGCCGTGGGCTGCCAGGTCCTGCTCCAGCACCAGGGTCTGCACGCCGTTGCGCTCGCCCAGCTCGGCGGCCAGAGACTGAAGCCTGTCGCGCCGCCGCGCGACGAGGATCAGGTTCAGCCCCTCGGCGGCCAGCGCCCGGGCGAACTCCAGCCCGATCCCGGCCGAGGCCCCGGTGACCATAGCCCACTGGCCGTATCTTTTCAGGTTGTACGTCACGCGCACCTCCGGGTGACAGGTTGAGAAGCGCCTGTTTCAGCCATAAAATATAATCTTTTGCGACCGGGAATCAAAGGTGAAGCGAGGCGGGCGACGACAAGCTTTATCCATCCGGCGGGAACAGTACACACCGCACCTTGGCTGTTCACGATTCATGGCAGCCCGGCCGACCGCTTTCCCCTTTGACAAAGTGGGATCGAGGGGGATTTAATCCAATAGACCGGGCACGGCATGCCGTGCCACTACAACAGAAGGCCTCGCCTTTCGTAGGAGCGAACCTTGTGTTCGCCCCTACGACACCCCCTGACATCCCAGGAAGTCAAACACGCTTGCGGCTGTCAGGCCGCCGCAGTTCAGCCTTTGGGGGCCACACCTGTCTGAGCCTCCCGCCAGGGCAGCGTGCAATCGAGCCTGAAACACCCGGGGCTGTAATTGCCACATGGCCCGGCGGCGATTCGCGGCAGCGCCGCCGCTGCAACACGCCAGCGGAATCAGGACTCCGTAAACACTTAAGATTGATGCAGAGTCGCGGCTCGGACGAGTTTGCGGCCCCCGCTGGCTTTGCTGCTTTGGCCGAATCCAAAGCAGAACACAATCTTTCGACTTCTCACTGCAAGTTCCTAACCGGACATTGCTGGTCTTGCCCGAAAGGACCGAAGGGCGCTTGGGGCCGCCCGGGGCGCACCCATGTGTGCGCCCCTACAGTAAGGCTCGGACTTTGGAGAGCACCTGCCTCATTTCTCCTGGACCACCACCAGGCCGTACTGACCGAACCCCGGCACCTGGAATGTGATCTGTCCCGCGCCCGCTGCGGCGAACTCCAATGGCACGGGGTTGTCCTGTTCGGGGCTGAGGAATTTGACCGCCCGCACTTTCGCCCGTTCCAGGGCCAGTTGAGCCCGGAACGGCTCCAGAGGGTGCGCCGGGTCGTAGTTGACAAAGTGCAGAAGGGTTTCGCTTGTCTCCGGGCGGCGCACGATCTCCAGGGCCGTGGTCAGTGGGGCCTCGGCCTGCACCGAAAGGCCACGCGGAAGGTTATCCGACACCGCATGCAGGATTTCCTCGTGGTTTTCGGGCAGCACCCACTGGCTGGCCGGGAACTGCCAGCCCGCGGCCGGGGTGATTTTCATCCCCGGAGCGATCCGCGGGACATGGACCAGCTTGCCCTTACCATAGGCCCGCATAGCCAACGTGGCCGGACGGTCCCCGCCCAGGGTGGCGGCAAGCGGGTTGGCCGCCCGCGGCTGACGGTACTCGTTCAGGCTGCCGCTCTCGCCCGTGAACACCAGGGTGCCGCCAGCGCGGGCAAAGGCCAGCAGACGGTCC
>JAJFUG010000067.1 GCA_021372515.1 bacterium | reverse complement strand
CTCGAACGAGAGCGCCGCGCGCACCGAGTCCGTGTTGATCGATTCCCGCCAGTAGGTCAGCGTAGCGGCATCCAGATTGATCGCCAGGTCGGGGTTTATCCCGCTCGACGGGCAGAGCGAATCGAGCGCGGCCGTCAGCTCAGGGCAGTCGAACCCCGGGCCCGCACCGGAGTCGCCCTGGCGCAGGACATTTTCCCGCACCACGATCCGGTTTCTCACCGCGCCCACCCCGGCCACACCCAGCGCCACGCGCTCGGCCTGTTTCCGCTCGAACGCGTCCCGCACGCTGCCGGTCAGCAACACCGCCTCCCCATCCACTGTGGCCGCGACACCCTCGACCCGGGGCAGGTACGGGTCGGCGCCCAGGGCCGAGTCCACCCGGCTCTGCAGGACGCCACCAGCCAGCGCGGATGAATCGTTCTCCACTTGCAGCAGGTTAATCACCCGGCGCACGCCGGCCTTGTGGCGGACATTCCGCTCCACGAACCTGGCCGCGTCTGCGGTGGGCACGCTGCCCCGCAGCGTGAGCTCTCCGTCCCGCTCCTCGACCCGCAGGCCGCGCACCCGCACCCACCTGTCCCCGGCCAGCTCCGCCTGGACCGAGCGCGCCAGGAAGCTGCTCTCGCTCTCTCCGCTGCTGTCCGGGACCTCCGCCCCGGCCGGACTGATTTGCGGCAGCAGACCGACCAGCAGAGAGCAAATGAGGCAGGCTGTCTTGTGGCCGGATTCCGCGACGGAGCCGCCGCCACTGCGCCATCTGGGCATAAAGCCTCGCTGGGATGAATCGTCTTGAGGGTATCTGGTTACTGCCGGATACTGTTTCGGAGAGTTGATTGCATAGATCGTTCCACCCGGAGCCGTCGTCTCTCCTGTTAAAACATGGCTCTCCTTTCGACGCCGCATCAGTGGCTATCGATACTGCCCTGCTTTTCCGGCTTATTCTGCCAGGTCTGTTGCAATAGAAATGTTTATGTTATATTTAGACGGAGTTGTGTAGCCACTCCATTCCAATTCATTCTTTTTCCCATAAACAATTTTCCAGGGTATATAACGCGCGGGCGAATGAGCCGGCCAGGCAGACCGCACGAAGCTTTTCCGTGTGCAGACCCGCAAGGTTTTCCGTACGCGCTCGCACGTGTGGAGCTATGTATGACTGATTGCTTGTATGTTGTTGTCGACAGGCTGTTGAACGCCCGCCCGAACCCGGCCTGGCGCGCCGACCGGCAGGGACGGCGTCTGTTCTTCAACTCGACCTGGATAGAGACATTCGGTGATCGTAGAGCGGACATTGGCGCCGAGGGCTGGCTCGATTCAGTGCACCCGGAGGACCTTCAGAGGGTGACCAATACCCTGGCCGAATCCGCGCGCAGCGGATCGGCTTCCCAGGTTGAATACAGGCTCCGGAACCTTTCGGGCAAATACGTCTGGCTGCTGGAAAGCGCCGGCCCACTGCTCGACGGCCGGGGCGCTCTGGTCGGGTTTTTCGGTACCTGCGCCAACATCTCCCGGCGCAAGACGGCTGAAAACAGCCTGCGGGAAAAAACAGTCGAACTCAACACTCTCTACGACATCATCAATCTCAGTCCGGTCGTAGCTTTCCGCTGGAGCACGCTTCCGGGTTGGCCCATCCTCTATGTCTCGCCCAATGTCTCCCGTTTCGGCTATAAAGCCTCAAAGCTGGTATCCGCCGGTTTCAACTACGGTCGGCTGATACACCCGGACGATCTGGAGAAAGCCCGGAAGGACGTGGAGTACTACACAGCTCGCAAAAAGGATACATTCACCCAGGAATACCGCTTTCTGCTTGCCGACGGTTCTTTTATCTGGGTCGAGGACCGCACCCTGGTCAAAAGAGATTCCAGCGGTGAAATCGAGCAATACCAAGGAATAGTGTTCGACATCTCCGAGCGCAGGAACCTCGAGGAGCAGCTCCTGCATGCCCAGAGGCTGGATTCGGTCGGACGTCTGGCCGCCGGAGTGGCCCACGATTTCAACAACATGCTCTCTCCCATCCTGGGCTATTCCGAGATTCTGCTCGACAGCCTTGCTGATCCGAGCCCCGAGAGGGAAGATATCCGTTTGATACACGAAGCCGCCGAGAAATCCAGCCGCCTGACCCAGCAGCTTCTGGCCTTCGGGCGTAAGCAGATGCTCGAGGTCGGCCCGGTAGATATCAATTTACTGATCGGGAATTTTGAGCAGTTGCTCCGGCGGATGCTGCGCGAGGACATCCGGATCAGGCTCGACCTGAAAGCGGACATCGGGAAAGTGCTGGCCGACCCCGGGAAAATAGAGCAGGTGCTGATGAATCTTGCCATCAACGCCCGGGATGCCATGCCGCAGGGAGGCCAGTTGACTATTGAAACATCCCTGGCCCGGCTGGATGAGGCGTATATCAGACGGAAGATAGGAGTGGACGCAGGTGAATACGTTCTGCTCGCGGTCAGTGACACCGGCTGCGGGATCAGCCGCGAGATGCAGGACAGGATTTTCGAGCCTTTTTTCACCACCAAGTCTGAGGGCAAGGGCACTGGGTTGGGTCTATCCGTGGTCTATGGCATTGTGCGTCAGCACGGGGGACATCTATCAGTCTACAGTGAACCTGGACTCGGCACCACGATGAAAGTCTTTCTCCCCAGGTTGAGCGTGAAATCGCCTCTGCCAGTCGCCGAAAATCCACATCAAGAGCTTAAGACTGCCTTCGTTGGAGGGACTGTCCTGCTGGTCGAGGACGAGGAAGCGGTTCGAGAGCTGGTCCGCAAGGTGCTCGAAAAATACGGCTACTGTGTTCTGACCGCCGGAAACGTTTCGGAAGCGGTCCAACTGGCCCGTGAGCACCCCGCGGCCATTGACCTACTGGTCACCGATGTCATCATGCCGGAGATGAACGGCAAGGAAGTTTACCATGCGGTTTCGGCCTATAAACCCGGCTGCCGGGTCTTGTACATGTCCGGCTATACCGAGAACATCATCGCCGATCACGGTATTCTTAGGGAGGGCATCAATTTCATTTCAAAGCCGTTTTCGGTCCGGAGCCTGCTGGAGAAAGTCCGGAAGACCCTCCAATAGTCCCCGGCCGTTTCGATGCCTTCTTTTTCAGCCTTTGCCGCGCCGCCCCAGCTCGAACGCCCGGTCCGGGTCGGTCACCGGGAGGCCGTTGCAGGTGCGGGGGTGCGGCAGGTTGTTCTTCTGCATCAGGTCGGCCAGTTGGCAACCGCCTTGCGCCCCGGCCTCGCAGCAGGCCTTCTTGCCCCGCAGGGTCTGCATGATCGAGCGCACCGCGAAATATCCAGACACGCCCACTATCGCCGCCACCACCAGCCAGTCTATCAGCATCTCACACCCCCAGTCCCAGTAAACTTCCGGCCTGGTAGACAATTAACGTTACGATATAGGCCATCACTGTCAGCCCGCCCCACTGGAGAAGAGCCCATTTCCAGGAACCGCTCTCCTTGCGGGTCACCGCCAGGGTGGCCACGCAGGGCGTGCCGATCAGGCAGAACAGCAGGATACACACTCCGGCCAGCGGGCTGTAATCCCGGCGAAGGTCCTCCCGCAGGGTTTCCCGTCCCGTGGGGTCCTCCTGCACCGCGTAGATTATCCCCATCTGGGCCACGAACACCTCCTTGGCCGCGAACGCCCCGATCAGCGCGGTGGAAATCTTCCAGTCGAACCCCAGCGGCCACAGCACGCGCTCCAGCGAGCGCCCGATCCGCCCGGCCAGGGAGTAGGCCAGCTGCTCGTGGTGGCGCTCCAGCTCGATCTGGGCCAGGGCAGCCTCCAGCTCGGTCCCGCTCAGGCTCTGCTGCACCTGGAGGCTGCGGGCGGCGTAATCACCCGCCAGGTCTTTTTTCACCGGGAACGCGGCTATGGCCCAGAGCAGCACCGAGGCGGCCAGGATCAGCGTGCCGGCCTTTTTCAGGTACGATCTGCCGCGGTCCCACATGTGGATCGCGATGCTCTTGGCCGTGGGGATACGGTAGGGCGGCAACTCCATCACGAATGGCTCGGAGGGGCCGCGCAGCACGGTGCGGTTGAGAAGGCGCGCCGAGGCGATCGCCAGCAGGATGCCGGTCATGTAGATCATCCACAGCACCGGGGCCTGCCAGGCCTGCGGGAAAAAGGCCGGGATGATGAGCGCGTAGATCGGCAGACGCGCCCCGCAGCTCATCAGCGGCGTGATCAGCATGGTGATCAAGCGGTCGCGCCGGTTCTCCAGGGTCCGCGTGGCCATGATCGCCGGCACCGAGCAGCCGAACCCGATCAAAAGCGGAATGAAACTCTTGCCGTGCAGCCCGATCCGGTGCATCAGACGGTCCATGATGAACGCCGCCCGCGCCATGTAGCCGGTGTCCTCCAGCAGGGCGATCCCCAGGAACAGCAGCAGGATATTGGGCAGGAACACCAGCACTCCGCCCACCCCCCCGATGATCCCATCCACCAGCAGCGAGCGTAGCGGGCTGTCCGAGCCCTCGGGCCACAGCGAGCTGACCGCCGCGCCCAGGTGGGTGAACCCCCACTCGATCCATCCCATCGGCGGGCCGCCCAGGGTGAAAGTCAGCCAGAACACCGCGTACATCAGCAACAGCAGCACCGGGATGCCCAGCACCCCGTGGGTCAGGATATCGTCCAGACGGTCGCTCAGGGTGTGACGGGTCTCCACGGTCAGGCGCACTGCCTCGCTGCAGGCCCCCGAGATGAAACCGTAACGGCGGTCGGCCAGGATTATGTCCGCCGGGTCGCCGAACAGGCGGTGCACCCGCTCGGCCGCCTCCTGCGCCGCCTGGCCCAGGGGCGTGCCCTCCACCAGACGGCAGATGTCCGGGTCGTTCTCCAGCAGCTTGATCGCGCTCCAGCGCTCGCCGAAGCGCTGCCCCAGCCCGTTGTGCGAGACCACCTGCGCGCACAGGCCCTCTATCTCCCGCTCGATGTCGGCCCCGTAGTTCACCTGCGCTGGCGACGCGGACTCCGCGCTGACAACCACCTCCACCGCCGCCTCCACCAGCTCGCTCACCCCCTCGCCCTTGGCTCCCACCGTGGGTACGATCCGCACCCCCAGCAGGCGTGACAGCTTCTCCAGGTCGAACTCGATCCCGCGCGAGCGGGCCACGTCGCTCATGTTCAGCGCGATCACCATCGGCACCCCCAGCTCCATGAACTGGGTGGCCAGGTAGAGGTTGCGCTCGATGTTACCCGCGTCCACCACGTCGATCAGCACATCCGGCTTCTCCTCCAGGATGTGGCGGCGCGCCACCAGCTCCTCCTCGGAATAGGCGGTCAGGCTGTAGATACCCGGCAGATCGGTCAGGACCACCCGGCGGCCTTTCCAGTTGAGCTCGCCCTCTTTCTTCTCCACAGTCACGCCGGGGTAGTTGCCCACGTGCTGGCGGAAGCCGGTGATCTTGTTGAAAATGGTGGTTTTGCCCGAGTTGGGGTTCCCGGCCAGGGCGATGCGGATGGTTTGATTTGCGCTGTGGGTTTCCGGTGTCTGCAAGATTCCCGCACTTTCGGTCGTGGTTCGGTCACTGTGAGTACGGCTGTCTGACATGCAGCAACGTTATTCCATATCGTCTCACCGGGTATCCGGTCGCCTCAGCTCACCATTATCTGGTTCGCCATGCCGCGTCCCAGCACCAGTCGGCTGCCCTTGACCTCCACCACGAACGGCCCGTGGGAGGTGTTGCGCACCACCTCGATCGGCGTGCCGGGGATGAGGCCCAGGGTGGCCAGGCGCGACTGCAGCGTGCAGCCCCCGTCGATATGCACCAGCTTCACTGTCTGTCCGGGACGGATGTCACTGAGCGGAACCCGCTCCACCTGTACGCCGCTGCTCTGCATTTTCTCTTCTCTCTCCGGGCTTTCCGCCCTGTCGGATGATCCCATTTCCGCGCTCATTCCTTTTTCCGTCCCTTGGCACTGCGCTGTGCATGATAATGCCTGAACTCACGGATGATCTTTTCCCCGTCCACTGCCGGGCACTCGGCCAGATAGTCCACAAACCCCGCCAGACGTTCGAGCACGGGACGGGGCATGGCGTGCTCCATCCGGCAGGCGCAGCTCTCGGCCAGTTCTTCCTCCGTCCCCAGCACATCCATCAGGAAAGCTTTCAGCGCCGCGTGACGGCGCGTCACGTCCAGGGCCGCCTCCCGACCCTTGTCGGTCAGGGTCACCACCTCGTAGGGCGAGTAGTTGACCAGCTCGCGGCGGGCCAACTGGTTCAGCGCGCCCGTCACCGAGGGACGCTTGACCTGCATCCGGTCCGCGATATCCTTGGCCCGCACCGCCGGCTTGCTGTCCTCGATGTGCAGGATCGCCTCGAGATAGTCCTCCAGGCTCGCACTCAGGTCCAGAGCGTTCTCCAACCTCGGCCTGCCTTGTTTAACGGGTAGGGGACTGAAATGTTATTAGCTTCGACTAAAATAATAAGGCAAAACTAACTTTTGGTCAAGATTTCTCTCGCAACTACGGTCCAACCAACTGCCTTTGGCAGGCTTGCGCCGAGCTTGCAACCTGTCGGTCAATCCCGGAGGCTTTCTTTCCTGCGGGGAATATGCTTGACCTTCTCAGCCCCGGCCGCCTTATTATATCCTGTCCGCCAGTTGTGCTCTGGCGGAACGGGACCGCCCACCGGGGTGTCCCCCCTGTTACCGGGCCTTTAACCTGAGGATAAACCCATGTCGAATAAAAAACTCATCGTCCTGTGTCTCGGAGGTTGGCTCATGTGCGCCGGTCTCAGTCCCCTGGATGCCCTGTCCGTCCCTGCCTGCCCGGTGCTGCCGGCCCCGGCCGAATACAAGAGCCTTCCCGGGCAAGTCGAGCTCGCTGCCGCGCGAAAGCTCCTGCTCTGTCCCGGCACGGCCGATTCCGACCGCCGGGCCGCGGAAGAGATGAACCTCTGGCTGAGCGAGATGGGCCTCGACACGCTCGCTGTCGTGGACTACAAACCCGGCCTGGACAGCCGTGGTTGCGTGCTGGTGGGTCCCTCCCAGAGCGGCTCCCCGGTGCGTGAGGCCTTGACCGGCAAGACTGCGCCCGGCGGCGAGGCCTACCTGTTGAGCGCCGAAAACAACCGGGTGGTGGTGGCGGGCGGCGACCCGGCCGGACGGTTTTACGGCTTGATGAGCCTGGCCCAGCTCATCCGCGCGGGCAAAGGACGGTCGGTGCCAGCCTGTTTCATTCAGGACAGTCCCGCCCTGGCCCTGCGCGGTCTGAGCGATGACATCAGCCGCGGCCAGGTGAGCACGCAACAGGATTTCGAGCGCCTGGTCCGTTTCCTGGCCCGCTACAAGATGAACCTCTACATGCCGTACATAGAGGACATGTTCAGCCTGAAATCGCGCCCGGATTTCGGCGCGGGACGCGGGGCGCTCAGCGCCGCGGAGGTCCAGAGCCTGGCCGCGTTCTCCTCCGCTCTGCACGTCCGCCTGGTCCCGGCTTTCCAGACCCTCGGCCACTACGACAACTACCTGCTTCGTCCGGACAATTTCCCCCTGGCCGAGTTCCCCGGGGCCCAGTGCCTCAGCCCGGCCGTGCCGGAAATCTATCCTTTCCTGGGACAGGCTCTGAGTGAGCTGTGCGCCGTTTTCCCCGACAGCCTGGTCAACGTGGGCTGCGATGAGACCTGGGACATCGGCCGGGGCAAGAGCCGCGCCCGGGTGCGCAACGAGGGCCTCGCCGCCGTGCACACCGCCCACTACCGCAAGGTGCATGAGATTGTAGGCTCCCTCGGACGCACTATGCTGATGTACGGCGACATCGTCCTCGACAATCCGAAAATACTGGAGCCCGGGATCCTGCCGCGCGACATCGTGATCGTGGACTGGCACTACGAGTCCGCGGCTGACTATCCCAGCGTGGCTCGTTTCCGTCAGGCCGGGTTCAAGGTGCTGGTCAGCCCGGGCCTGTCCAACTGGAGCCGTTTCTACCCGTTCTGGGGCACGGCCCTGGACAACATCCAGAACATGACCCGCGCCGGGCAGCGCGAGGGGGCCCTCGGCGCGCTCACCTCGAGCTGGTGCGATTTCGGCGCGCCCAACCTGCGCGGCAACGCCCTCTGGGGCTGGGCTTTCGCCGCGGCCTGCGCCTGGAACCCGTCTACTGTCGACCGCGACAGCCTGGAGCGCCTGTTCTGGCGGCAGCTCCTGGGTGTTGAGGACCCCGAGCCGCTCATCACTGCCAACAGCCTGCTGGCCGGCATCGGACGCTCGGCGTTCGATGACTGGTGGCGTCACCCCCTGGCCGGGCCCAGCCCGCGCGGGATGATCAAGCTCAAAAAGGACGGGGCCGCCTGGGGGGCCACCCTGAAAGCCGACATGGTCAAGGCGCTCTCAGCGCTGGCCGCCGCCCGGCAGGCCGCCGGGGCCAACCGCGATTTCCTCGATATAATGGACCTCGCCGCCCGCATGGGCCAGACCCTGGCCGGCAAATTCAGTTGGATGGACCGTGCCGCCCGCGCCGGACAGGGTGCGCTGTCCAAAGCCGAGGCCGCCGAGCTCGCCCGCCAGGCGCGTGAGCTGCGCCAGTCGACCACCGAGCTGCGCGGCGCCTACCGCGAGCTCTGGCTGCGCTACAACCGCCCGGAGGGCCTGGACAACCTCCTGTCTCTCTGGGACCGCCAGCTTCTGTACTGGGACAGTATCATCAGCTCGCTGGACAGGGAGGGCCGCCTGCCACAGTGGGAACTCTCCAGCCCCTGGATTGCCCCGTCAGCCAGCCTGCCCGGCAAGCGCCTTGATAAAGAGCGCACCGCCCTCTACGCGGCCGATTTCGACCTGCCCTCAGGTGTGGACAGTGTAAAAATTCAGCTTATGGGCGAAAGCCATGTCGAGGCCTGGGTCAACGGCAAATGGGCCGGCCGCAAGGTGGCGCGTCTCTGCCTGAGCGAGATAGTCGATCGTGAGCGCGCCGTGCTCCTCGATCTGACCGGGCTGACCCGTCCCGGCCGCAACCGTCTGGCTTTCAGCGTGACCAACTATGAGGGCAAAGTCCCGGCGCTGAATGTCTGCGGCGAGGTCTATTCCGGCGGCAAAGTAATAGCCCGCCCCGCCAGCGCCCTCACCTGGCGGGCCATGGAGGCATCCTCCGCACCCGCGGGCTGGAACGCACCCGGATTCACTACCCCAGGCTGGAGCACCTGCGGGCAGTACAAGTACGACAACCCGGTGTCGCGTCCGTTTTTCAGCCTCGGCCTGCCCAGCCGGGTGGAGCGTTGAGGCCGCTTCGGTTGTTCTGAACGGGCGGCTCGGGTCAAGTCTCAATTAATGTTGACTTCCCGGAACACGGGTCTTTATATTCGGCCATTCCTGTCCCAAAGCCCTTCCCAAGCCCGGAGAGTCGCCGATGATTGTGTTCAGCCCGTTGGACTGGTTCTGGGTCATCGCCTATATCCTGCTGATGGTCGCCTGCGGCGTGCTGTTCACCCGTTTGGCCACCCGCGGCGAAAGCGACTTCTTCCTGGCCGACCGCGGCCTGCCCTGGTGGTTGCCCGCCTCCAGCGTCTACGCCACCCACACCGCGACCGACACCCCGATCTGGATCAGCGGGGTGATATACCGCTACGGCCTGTCCGGCCTCTGGTACACGTTCTTCTGCGCCTGGTGCGCGGTCAGTTCCTTTGTCAGCACCCGCATCTTCCGACGCTCGCTGGCCTACACCCAGGCCGAGTGGCAGAGCCTGCGCTACTCGGGCATGGGAGCGGAACTCCTGCGTGGCTGGCTCGCCGGCTGGCAGGTCTTCATGAACATGTTCATCCTGGGCTGGGTCGGAATCGCCATGGGCAAGGTGTTCAGCTTCCTGTTCCCGGTCTGCCCGCTCTGGGTGGGCATGGTGGTGTTTGGTGCGATCACCGCGGTCTACGTGCTGTTCGCCGGCTACTGGGGCGTGGTGATGGCCGATTTCCAGCAGGGCGTGATCGCCAGCCTGGTCATCATCATAGTCTCGATCTGGCAGATAGTGGCCGCGGGCGGGCCCGGCGAGATCATGGGCCGTCTGGCCGAGATGGGCCAGACCTGGCGCGCCAACCCGTTCCATTTCTCCAGTCTGTTCAGCGGCGATTTCCCGGTCGCCTGGTTCCTGACCATGATCTTCATCGCCCTCCTGGGCGGACTGGGCATGGGCACCTCCATCGACTGGTACCCCGAGGCCCAGCGCATCCAGAGTGCGCGCACGGTGCGGGACGCCAGCTACTGCATCTGGACCGGCACCGCGCTCACCCTCACCCGCAACGCTCTCTGGGGTGTGGCGATCCTGGGCTTTTTCACCATGTTCCCGGCGATCCAGGAGCAGCACCAGTACGAGATGGCCTGGTACGCGTTCGGGTTCAAGGTGCTGCCAGCCGGGATGGCCGGCTTCTTCTTCGCCGCGATCCTGGCGATCCATTTCAGCACCATCTCCACGCACCTCAACCTCGGGGCGATGTATTTCACCCGCGACCTGTTCCACCATTACATCCATCCCGGGGCCTCGGAAAAACAGTTGGTCTGGGTCGGGCGGATCAGCACGCTGCTGCTGCTGGTCGGCTCGTTCTTCTACGGCCTGATGATGGAGAGCCTCACCCAGTGGCTGATCTTCGCCCTCTGGATCATGGCCGCGGGCATCTGGCTGCCCTCGATCCTGCAGGTCATCTGGTGGCGGTTCAACAGTTGGGGCTACCTGTCGAGCTGGGTGGCGAACCTGCTCCTGTCCTGGCTCGTGGTCTGGGTGCTGCCGGCCTACGGCATCCTGCCCGAGCTGCTGGACTACCAGCAGTTCTGGCTGTTGCTGCTGCTGGGCACGGCGATCTACCTGCCGATCACCCTGCTCACCCCGCCGGATGACATGAAACGCCTGGTGCGCTACTACGTGATGACCCGTCCGCTGGGCTTCTGGGGGCCGGTGCACCGCGAGGCCGTGCGGCTGGGCCTGATCGAAAAATAGCGCCGCCGCTCCGCCGGCCGGGCCGGCCCGGCGACCACAGGCGAGCCCTGCCGCGGAGGGCCGGACAGCATGAATCTGGAGCCAAGAATAAACCTCTCCGTCATCCTGCTGGTCCTGGGGGTGATCCAGGGGCTTTTCCTGGCTTTCCTGATCTTCACCCGTCCTCAGAAACTGCAGAGAGGCCATAAATTCCTGGGCCTCTTTTTGCTTTCGTTCTCGCTGATGAGTATCGAGGATATTCTCTTCGAATCGAGATACATCCTTCGATACCCATACATGATCAACACCCTGACCCTCCTGATTTTCACCCTGGCCCCCAGCCTGTATTTCTACACCAAGGCCATGACCTCCGGATCGTTCAGGTTCGGCTGGAAACAGGCCCTGCACTACCTCCCGTTCGCCCTCATCGTCCTGCTCTCGGTGCCCGGGATGCTTGAGCCGAACGAGTTGAAACTGCGTGAGGTCCAGGCCTACTACGCGCGCGGGGACTATTATTTCAACTTCTCGATACTCATCCCGATGCTGCAGATCACTGTATACTTCGCAGTGATTGTCAGGCTCCTGGTCCGCCACATACGGAAAGTCAAAAGCAACTTCTCCTACATGGAGGGGGTCAGCCTGCGCTGGGTCGCGACCCTGATCTCGTTGAACGTTGCTCTCTGGCTGATCTGGACCGTGGTCTTTTTCGCGCACTGGGCGCAGGGGCTGGATGTGCTGAGCATCGCTTACACCCTGTCCATCTATTCGATAGGCTATTTCGGCATCCGGCAGAAAGACATCTTTTCCTCAGAGCGGAGCCTTCCCGCACCGGACGAACCCACCGCACCGGGCGAACCCGCCGCGCCGGCCAGGAGCGGCAAGTACGCTAAATCGGGGTTGTCGGATGAGATGAAAAAAAACCTCTCCGGGCGGCTGACCCGCCTTATGGAAGAGCAGAAACCATATCTCGACCCTGGTCTCACCCTGCCCCGGCTGGCCGCGCTCCTGGAGGTGTCGGTTAACCATCTGTCCCAGATCATCAACACCGAGCTGAACGATAACTTTTACAACTTCATCAACAAGTACCGGCTGGAGGAAGTTAAAAAGCTCCTGGCCGACCCGCGCAAGAGCAACTACACCATACTCGCCCTGGCTTTCGAGGCCGGGTTCCAATCCAAATCCGCCTTCAATTCCTTCTTCAAGAAAACTGTCGGCTGTTCGCCCAAAGAATTCCTGGCTTCCCGGTCCGGGCGGTAAGCTTACCCTCCATTGCCTCCGCGTGCCCTCTTTTCACCGCTTCCGGCTGAGCTTGCGTGGAAAAGAAGTCCTTCCCTATAGGCTGTGACGATTTCCTGGCCTGCTGCGCTTAGACTTGACCTGTCGAATTCATTCCGCCGTCCGTTTCCGGGGCGGGCGGTAAGTCAGGTCAAGCGATAAGGGGAGGAGTACTTAAGATGAGACCGGAGAGATTCAACGCGTTTTCGAGTATCATTCCATTCGCAGCCGGAATCCTTGTTATAATCCTTACGGGCTGTTCCTCCGATGACAGTCCGACTCAGCCGGCCGCACAGACAGTTCTCGAGACACAGCTCGCCCAACTGGTGGAACAAAACAAAATCCCCGGGGCCGCCGGGATCGCGGTCAGTCATGACAAAGTGGTGGAGCTCCGGGCCCACGGGCTGCGCCGGGCCGGGCGCCCCGACACCGTGACTGTACACGACCTGTTCCATGTCGGATCGCTGGTCAAACCCATGACCGCCACCATGCTCGCCACTCTGGTGGACAGCAGGGCGCTGGCCTGGGACAGCCGCCCGGCGGACATCATTCCGGAGCTGGCCCCCACGCTCGACCCCGGCTACTCCGGCATCACCCTGCTCGACCTTCTGCACCACCGGGCCGGCGTGCCCTCGGATGACGATATCACGGAGGTGCCCACCCTAAGCGGCTCGCTGGCCGAGCAGCGCCTCCAAGCCACGCAGATCCTTCTTGCCATGCCACCGGTAGTGAGCCGCGGCACTTTCCGCTACTCCAACGCAGGCTACATGATCGCCGGCTGCATGGCTGAGGTGACGAGCGGCCAGGACTGGCGCGCGTTGATGGAATCCAGGCTGTTCGGACCCCTGTCCATGAGCGTGTTCCATGGCTGGCCCACGCAGCACGACCCGGCCGAGCCCTGGGGACACACTCAGTCGGGTGACAATTTCCAGGCCGTGGACCCCTCGGTCGATCCACCCGAGTTTGAATTCCTGGAGCCCGCCGGCTGGCTGAGCATGAGCCTGTCCGACCTGGGCAAGTTCATGCAGCTGCACCTGGACGCCCTCCAGGGCAGTCCGCGGCTTGTGTCCCAGGCCGCGTTCGACATCCTCCACGCCCCGGTCGACAACTATTACGCCTGCGGCTTCGTGGTCCAGCAGTCAGCGGGCGGCAAGTTCCTCTGGCACAACGGCAGCAACACCTATTTCTACGTGATAATGGGCCTGCTACCGGAGAAAAACCTGGGGGTGGCCATCGCGGTCAACGCCGGCGGGGACCAGGTGCAGCTCGCGGTCGATCAGGCCCTGAACCTGGTGCTGGCAGGGATGGCGGGGAAATAAGATCAAAGCGGCGGCCTATACATCCGGGCACACCCTCCGTGCGCCCGGATGTATTTGAACATCCAATTATTCGAAACACCCAGACCGGAATCCCCCCTCACCATCCCCGTGCCGCCAGGCGTTCCAGCACCGGGATCGCCAGCAGCAGCGCCCGCGCGATGTGGAACGGGTCCTTGACCGGCAAGGCCACCACTTTCTCCTCCGGCCTGCCCTCGCGATCGAGTATCTGGATCCACTCGCCCACCAGACGGTTGGGGTTGGGGAACACGGCGAACGTGTAGTCGTGAACCCGCGCGTACCACTCGTCCATCCAGGGCTCATCCAGTTGCTCCCGGGCCAGAAGAAGCGCGTACAGCGCCTCGGAGTGCACCCACCAGAGCTTGTTCGACCAGTTGCCACGCAGCTTCTTCACCATCTCGTGGCCCTCCAGCCCGTCGGGGGTATCGCCCTCGGGCGGGCGTCCACTCTTGTCCAGGAACTGCGGTATCCCGCCGTACTGCTTGTCCCAGCCCTTTTCCAGCGCCCAGCGCAGGGTGCCGGCCGCCCGGGCCAGAAGTGACTTGTCATCCGTGCGCAACGCCCAGTGCATCACGAACCACATGTCCTCGATAGTGTGCCCCGGACAGATATAGCGTCCCA